>JANXUM010000061.1 GCA_025356215.1 Bryobacter sp.
AACCCCTTCGCCAACCTAAGCATCGAGGAGTTACTGAGAATCGCAAAGCAAACCGGCCTGGACAAGTAACAAGGGAGGGGACGGACCCGCGGTTTGGGTCCGTCCCCCTTTGGGGTATGCGATTCCAACCAGCCCCCAAACGTTGAAAGACGCGAAAACCAAACCCAATCCGTCGGCCACGCCGGGCGCGGAAAACCCCTTCGCCAACCTAAGCATCGAGGAGTTACTGAGAATCGCAAAGCAAACCGGCCTGGACAAGTAACAAGGGAGGGGACGGACCCGCAGTTTGGGTCCGTCCCCCTTTGGGGTATGCGATTCCAACCAGCCCCCAAACGCCAACGAACAAACCAAACCCAATCCAAGTTCCCCTGGGGGCCAGCCGCCCCCCAGCTCTTTGACAACCTGCCGCCAATTCTCCAAAGTCAGGGGACCGGACCGCCCGGTCCCCGGGCGCGTACTCTAAGCCCCCGCGGGCACAGTAACGCTCTTAGCGATATTCCTCAGCACATAGGGCAAAATTCCGCCATTGCGGAAGTAAATCGCCTCCACCGGAGTATCGATCCGCACCTTCACGGTGAACTTCTTCATCTCGCCATCAGGCGAAGTCGCCGTAACCTCAGCGGTCTTAGCGCCCCCAACCGCGGCCGAAACCCCCGTCATGGCGAAAGTCTCAAACCCTGTCAGGCCCAGAGTCTTCCGATCCTCTCCCGGCATAAACTCGCAAGGAAGAACCCCCATGCCAACCAGGTTCGACCGGTGAATCCGCTCAAAGCTTTCGGCGATCACAGCCTTCACACCCAGCAAAGTCGTCCCCTTGGCCGCCCAATCGCGTGACGAACCAGAGCCATATTCCTTTCCGGCGATCACCACCAAACTCGTCCCGGCACCCTTGTATGCGACAGCCGCGTAGTAGATGCTCATCTGCTCGCCCGTAGGCACATGCTTCGTGAAGCCGCCCTCCACCCCGTCCAGCATCTCGTTGCGCAACCGCGCGTTGGCAAAAGTCCCACGCGTCATCACCTCATCGTTGCCGCGCCGCGCGCCGTAGCCGTTAAAGTCCACGGGCGCCACACCCAGGCTCATCAGATACTTACCAGCCGGAACGTCCTTCTTAAACGATCCCGCCGGTGAAATGTGATCCGTTGTAATCGAGTCGCCAAGCACACACAACGCCTTCATTCCGTTCAGGTCCTCAAGCGGAGCCTCCGGGTCGCGCATCGTCTCAAAGTAAGGCGGGTGCTTGATGTAAGTCGATTTCGGGTCCCAGGCGAATAAGTCGCCGGTCGGAGTCTTCATACTCTTCCACTGGCTGTTGCCCTCAAACACGCTTGCATATTCGCGCTCAAACTGACCCACGGTCACAAACTCCGCCACCGCCGCGTTCACTTCTTCCTGCGTCGGCCAGATGTCCTTCAAATAGACGTCTTCGCCATCCTTGCCCTTACCCAGCGGCTCTGTCGTTAAATCGAGATCCACTCGTCCCGCAATCGCGTAAGCCACCACCAAGGGCGGGGAAGCTAAATAATTCGCTCGAACCTGCGCATTCACGCGGCCCTCAAAATTACGATTGCCGCTCAGCACCGCCGCCACCGTCATGTTGTTATCGGCCACTGCTTTGCTAACCGCGTCCGGCAACGGGCCACTGTTCCCAATGCAAGTCGTGCAACCATAACCCACTAAGTTGAATTTCAATGCGTCCAGATACTGCATCAGGCCGCTATCCTTCAGATACTCGGTCACAACCTTCGACCCCGGTGCCAACGAAGTCTTCACCCAAGGCTTCGAAGTCAGCCCTTTTTCGACAGCCTTCTTCGCCAGCAGTCCCGCGCCAATCATCACGCTCGGGTTCGACGTATTCGTGCAACTCGTGATAGCCGCAATCACCACCGCCCCATCCTCGATGCCCGATTCAACGCCTTCCATCTTGACGGTTGCCTTCTTCGCCTCGCCCGTAGCCCCCGACAAGAAGCTCGATTTCACGCCTGACAGCGCGATCCGATCCTGCGGCCGCTTCGGCCCCGCCATCGAAGGCTCAACGCTGGCCAGATCCAACTCCGCCGTCGCGTTAAACTCCGGCTCCGGCGTACCCGGCTCGAGGAACAGGCCCTGCTCTTTGTAGTAAGCCTCGGCCAGCTCCACCAACTGCTTCGGCCGGTTCGACAGCCGCATGTAATCGAGGCTCTTGTTGTCGATCGGGAAAAAGCCGATCGTCGCCCCATACTCGGGTGCCATGTTTGCAATCGTCGCCCGGTCCGCCAAGCTCAGCTCCGCCACACCCGGCCCATAGAATTCGACAAACTTACCCACCACGCCCTTCTTGCGCAACAACTGGGTCACCATCAACACCAGGTCGGTCGCCGTCGCGCCCGCCGCCAGCTTGCCGTGCAGCTTGAAGCCAACCACTTCCGGCAACAGCATCGACATCGGCTGCCCCAGCATGCAGGCCTCGGCCTCGATGCCGCCCACCCCCCAACCCACAACGCCCAACCCGTTGATCATGGTCGTGTGCGAGTCCGTGCCCACCAACGTGTCCGGATAAGCCTGCTTCTTCTCTTCGTTGACAAACACCACCGGCGCCAGATACTCGAGGTTCACCTGGTGCACAATGCCCGTGCCCGGAGGCACCGCGCGGAAATTGCGGAACGCCGTCTGCGCCCAACGCAGCAACGCATAGCGCTCGCTGTTGCGCTGAAACTCCAGCAACACGTTCAAGTCGAACGAGTCGGCCTTGCCGTAGTTGTCTACCTGCACCGAGTGATCGATCACCAGGTCCACCGGGATCAGCGGGTTGGCCAACGTCGGGTCGGCGCCCATCTTCAGCAACGCGTCGCGCATCGCCGCCAGGTCCACCACGCAAGGCACGCCGGTGAAATCCTGCAACAACACCCGCGACGGTCGGTAGTTGATCTCCTGCGCCGGAGCTTGCAAATCCCACTTGGCGACATACTCGATGTCGCTCTTCTTCACCGTCAGATCGTCTTCAAACCGCAGCAGGTTCTCGATCAGGATGCGCACCGACACCGGGATGCGGGCCATCTCAAAACCCGCCCGCGCCAGCGCGTTCAGGCGAAAAATCTCATAATCACGACCGCCAACCGACAAGGAGGATGCGGCGCCGAAGGAATTCCGATTGCTCATAAGGGGACTCCTTCAGTGTATCGCGGGGTCGCTCCTGCTATCCTCTTAGCTGTCAATGACCCAGGCACAGGATTCGGCCAATCCCTTCCATGATCCGCTCCGTTTCGAAAGGCGAATTCCACCCTGCTCGGTGCTGATTTTCGGCGCGAACGGCGACCTCACCATGCGCAAGCTCCTCCCGGCACTCTACCGGTTGGCTTACGAGCGCAAACTCCCCGCTGGCTTCTCCATCGTCGGCAACTCGCGCACCGCCATGACCCACGAGCAGTTCCGCGAGAAAATGCGCGTCAGCGTTGAGAAGTTTATCGAGAACTCCCCCTTCGACGCCTCGCTCTGGGAAGACTTCGCCCGCGGCATCTTCTATATCGCTGGCGACATCTCAGACCCCGCTTGCTACGCCACCATGAAGGTCCAGCTTGATGAGATCGAGCGAGACCGCGGCACCGGCGGCAACGCTCTCTTCTACCTCTCCACCCAGCCCAGCTTCTACGCGAGCGTCGTCGAGCACCTCGGCGCCGCTGGCCTCTCCAGACACGAAGGCGGCGGATGGCGCCGCGTTGTTATTGAGAAGCCCTTTGGCCGCGACCTCGCCAGCGCTCAAGAACTCAACCGCCGCATCACCGCCGTCTTTAGCGAACGCGACATCTACCGCATCGACCATTACCTCGGTAAGGAAACCGTGCAGAATGTCCTCGCCTTCCGCTTCGGCAACACCATCTTCGAGCCCCTTTGGAATCGCCGCTACATCAGCCACGTCCAAGTCACCGCCGCCGAAAGCATCGGCGTTGAAGGCCGCGGCGCTTACTATCAGGAAGCCGGTGCCCTCCGCGACATGATCCAGAATCACCTCCTGCAGGTGATGGCCACCGTCACGATGGAGGCCCCGTCGCACTTCGATAGCGACACCGTCCGCGACGAGCGCGCCAAGCTCCTGCGCTCCATCCGCATCCTCAAAGAAGACGAAGTCGACCTCAACGCCGTCAAGGGCCAGTACGGCCCGGCCCGCATCGGCAACGAAGACGTCCCCGGCTTCCGCCAGGAGAAGGACGTCAAGCCCGACGCCCAGACCGACACCTTCGCCGCCGTTACCTTCTTCGTCGACAACTGGCGCTGGGCCGGCGTCCCCTTCTATGTCCGCACCGGCAAGCGCCTGCCCAAGCGCGTCACCGACATCGCCATCCGCTTCCAACCCGCGCCCCTGTCCCTCTTCAACTCCGGCGCAACCGTTCCCGCCCCCAACCTATTGATTCTCCGCATCCAACCCGACGAAGGCATCTCCCTCCGCTTCCAATCCAAAGACCCCGCCGGTGGCGGCATGATGCTTCGTCCCGTTTCGATGGACTTCAACTACGGCTCCAGCTTCGGTACCCGCACCCCCTCCGCCTACGAGACTCTCTTGCTTGACGCCCTCGGCGGCGACAGCACTCTCTACACCCGGCAGGACATGGTCGAAGCAAGCTGGCGCGCCGTCGAACCCATCCTCAACCACTGGAACAACACCACTTACAACTTCCCCAACTACGATGCCGGTACTTGGGGTCCCAAGGCCGCCGACGAGATGCTCGAACGCCGCGGCCATGTCTGGAGAGTCCCATGATCGTCCGGCCTGAAACCCTCTTAAAAGACCTCAGCGGCCTCTGGACTCAGCTCGGCAAAGAAGAGACTGAAGGCTCCGAGCGCTCCGCCGGAGTTCTGCGTGCCGTTACCATGACCTTCCTGCTTGGCGTCGATGAAGGCGACGACTCCGCCAATGAAGCGCTCGCCCAACTCATGCACGAGCACCCCAGCCGCGCCATCGTCCTCAAGCTTGCCAAAGACTCCAGCGCCGAAATTGATGGGCGTGCCTTCGCCACCTGCTGGATGCCCTTCGGACGCCGCCAGCAGATCTGCTGTGAGCAGATCGAACTTAGCGCCGGCGCCGACCACTTCACCGATACCCTGTCCTTGCTCCGCGGCCTCATGGCCCCCGATCTTCCGGTCGTCTTTTGGTGCCGCAGCGCCAAGCTTTTCGCCCATCCCGCGTTTCAGGGTCTGGCCGCCTTCGCCGATAAGGTCATTATCGATTCCCGCAGCCATCCCGAACCCATCAAGACCGTCCGCTTCATCGACGCCGAACTCAAGGCCGGTCGCCTCTATGGCGACCTCACCTGGACCCGCCTCACCCGCTGGCGCGAGACCGTGGCTACCCTCTTCGAACGCATGGACTGCAAAGAGTTCATGGAGAGCATGAACCGCGCCGAGGTCCAGTACACCCACCTTCCCGAGCCAATGGCCGTTGGTTATCTCAGCGCCTGGCTCCGTTCGGCCCTCGGCGACCATGTCGCTGTCCAACCAATCCACGTCCCCGAAGACGTCCCCTGGCAGATCCGCGAATTAAAGTTTGTCACCCCGCAAGCGGAAGTTAGCATCGACCGCGCCGAAAAGGGCATCGTAGAATCGCATGTCCGAGATTTCACCACCCGCAGCGTCTTCGAGGTCCTCGATGAGGCGCGCTTGGTGCGAGAAGAGTTATCTATCCTGGGTCAAGACCCGATCTTCGCCCGGACCGTTGAGTTGGCAAGCATCCCCTAATCCATGTCCTATCACTTAAATACCTTTCCGAACGCCGAAGCCGCCGCCAAGGCCTGCGCCGCCCGAATCGCCGAGATCATGACCGAATCCGTTGTAGCCCGCGGCGTCGCCCGCTGCGCCCTCTCCGGCGGTTCCTCTCCCAAGATGATGTTCGGAGAGCTGGCAAAGCACAAGATGGACTGGGACAAGATTCTCCTCTACTGGGTCGACGAGCGCGTCGTTCCGCCCGACCATCCCGACTCGAACTACAAAATGGCGATGGAGAACCTGATCCTTCCCGCTGGCATTCCGATCCTCCACCTCAGCCGCATCGCCGGCGAGCGTTACCCCGAAGAAGCTTCTGCGCACTACATCTCCGAGATCCGGGCTGAGTTCAAACTCAAAGAAGGCGAGCTTCCGGTCTTCGATTTAATCCATCGCGGCATGGGTCCCGACGCCCACACCGCCAGCCTCTTTCCCGGCGAGCCCTTGATTGAGGACGACTACGAAATCGCCGCCAATACTTACGTCGAGAAGTTCAATTCCCATCGTGTCACCCTGTTGCCGGGTGTCCTTAAGAAGGCCCGCCACACGGTCATCCTGGCTCCTGGTGCCGACAAGGCTGAGGCGCTCAAGCACGTGCTTGAGGACAAGGCCAACATCATGAAATACCCCTGCCAGATCGCCGCCAAGCCGCCCTATCCGACCGAGTGGTTTGTCGACGAGGCCTCCGCCGCCCTCCTCAGCAATAAAAGGTAGCCGCGAAATGGTGAGAATAAGTCACCTGATCGCTCACTATACAAGCATTGGCGGAAGCGATCTATCTCCTACTTGCTTGCTGGATGATCGTTAGTGGCATCGACGATCTCTGGATCGACTTCTGCTACCTAGCCGACCGTTTATCGAAACAACGCTCCTCCACAACCGTCCCTCCGCCGGGCGATCCTGCCGCTCTCGAAGAAGCACTGATCGCGCTTTGGATTCCCGCCTGGCGCGAGGATGCGGTGATTGCGCAGATGATTGCGCACAACGTATCCTCCATTCGTTATGCGCGCTATCACATCTTCGCCGGAACCTACCCGAACGACGAGGCCACGCTTGAAGCATTGCGGCAGATTGAGGGCCAGTATCCGAATCTGCACGTCAGCCTGACGCCGCATGACGGGCCGACGTCGAAGGCCGACAACCTGAACTGGATCTATCAGAATCTCTGTTTGGTTGAGGAGCGGATCGGCGAGCAGTTCGACATCGTCGTGATCCACGACTCTGAAGACCTGATTCACCCCGAAGAGTTCCGCTGGCTGAATCACTATTGCCGAGACTTTGACTTTGTCCAGATCCCGGTGCTGGCCCTCCCGACGCCCTGGTATGAGTTTACGCACGGCATCTACTGCGACGAGTTTGCCGAGTCGCAACAGAAAGACTTGCCGACGCGCAATCGCCTGGGAGGCTTTGCTCCGTCTTGCGGGGTAGGTACCGGTTATCGCCGCTCCGCCTTGGCCAAACTGGCGGAGTCTGAATCGAACCGCTTGTTTGAGCCCGATAGCTTGACCGAAGACTACCTCAACGGACTGTACATGCACCGGCTTGGCATGAAGCAGATCTATCTGCCGGTGGCTTGGGTGAAGGGGCAACCGGTGGCGACGCGCGAGTACTTTCCTCGGAAGGCGCATGCCGCGGTGCGGCAGAGGACGCGTTGGGTTACGGGCATTGCTTTGCAGACTTGGCAGAAGGTGGGCTGGAGCCGCGATTGGCATGAGAACTATTGGCTTTGGCGCGACCGCAAGGGCTTGCTGGGCAACCCGTTGAGTCTGCTTTCGAACTTGCTGCTTGCCCTGGGGGCGGTGGGCATCATGCCGCCGGTCGGAGGGGCGCTTTTGATTGCCAGCGCCGCCGGGTTGCTACTGCAGCTTGTGCGGATGGGCTGGAGGATTTACTTTACACGGCGCGTTTACGGAATGCCATACGCGTTGCTGGTCCCATTGCGCATTCCCTGGTCTAACTTAGTGAATACGCTTGCCACGATTTCCGCTCTGGCCCGTTATGCGCGCGCACGATGGCGCAACGAGCCTCTGGTCTGGCTGAAGACCGAACACGCTTACCCGAATCGCCAAGCTCTGAACCCATATGCGCGCGATTTGGGCGAGGTCTTGACCGATATGAAGTTGATTAGCGCGGATACTCTTGCCGAAGCGGTTAGCCGTAAGCCAGTGGGCATGCGGTTGGGCGAGTTCCTGATCGCGGAGAGCTTGCTGACTTGGGACAAGCTTTATCAGGCGCTATCGGTATTGTCGTCGTATCCGACGGCGCAGATCCCATTGGGGGACGTCGAGATTCCGGTTGCGCGGAGCTTGCCGCGGAGCTTGATGTGCGAGGCGAGGATGCAGCCGGTGCGGCTGGGCGAGCAGTCGATGGTGATTGCGACGTCGGAGATTCCGCCCGATGAGTTGCTGCCGATGGTGCGGCGCTTTACGCGGCGCGACCCGGTCTTTGTGCTGGTTACGCCAGCGAACTTGAGCGCGCTTCGCGCCTACGTTGACGCCCCCGCCGCAGCGTGAGGCCGACAGGAATTGCGCAGCCGATGAGGGAGAGGGCGAGGCCGGGGCGGAAGCCTTGGGGGCTGTAGCGCCACTCGACGGTGTGGCTGCCTTTGGGGACGAGCGCGGCGCGCAGGGCGTGGAAGGCGCTGATTTTATCGGCGCTTTTGCCATCGACACTGACGCTCCAGCCGGGGTCATCGATATCGGCCAAGACGAGCAGGGAGGCGCAGTTGGCGTGGGCGCGGAGGATCACTTGGCCCGGGTTGTGCAGCAGAACGGCGGCCTCGCCCGGCGGGCAGCTTTCGAGACCGGGGACGGGTTGGCGGACGAAGGCTACCTGGCGCGGATCGATGGTGTCGGTTTGGAGGAGGGTGCCTAGTTCGGCGGGGTTGCGGTAGGGCATCGTCGCGTTGGACAGCCAGGTGCGTGGGAAGGCGGGCGTTGGGTAGGCCCAGACGCTGATGCCGTGCTCGCCCTGGAAGAGGAGCTTTGAGCCTTCGACGCGGGGAGTGGGGCCGACGTGGTAGCCGATGCCGGCGAGGGATTGAGTGCGGGGGGCGAACCAGTCGACTTCCATGGTGTTGGCGCTGAGGCTGGCGAGGTAGCCGCCCATCACCTCGACGCCTTGCCAGTCTCCGAAGTTATAGCGGATGGCTTTGTCGTCGACGGTGACGCGGACAGGTTGCGGCAGTTGCAGGAGGAAATCGCGCACGTCCGAGTGGCGCCCCATGGCGGGCATGAGGTTGTGCGCGTTCTTGTCGAAGCGGTTGCCCATGTTGAAGTAAGTCATGTTGGCGCTCTCGATGAGTACTGCGCAGATGAGCAGGGCATTGAGGTGGCGACTGGCGACACCGCGATAGGCGAAGCCGATCAGGAGGCTGACGAAGGCGACGGCCAGCCAGCGCTCTTCGAGTTGCGATTGATTGGCTGGCAGAAGTTTGCCCAAAGTGAACAGCAGGAAGATGCCGCCGCCAAAGGCCCAGTGGAAGCGCTCCATACGGGGCCGTTGGTCCAGGCCGATGGCGGCCAGCGCGGCGAAGGACATCGAAAAGATGGCACCCGCCATCGATGGGCTGCGTGCCTTCTCGATCATCGGGAGCAAGCTGTAGAGTAGGGGCTCCAAGCCGCCATTGCGGCCGAGGGCGTAGAGGAGCGCGGCGATGCCGAGGCCGGTGAAGAGCTTGACTTCGCGGCGGGCCCAATCTTTGTACATCGCCCAAGCTGCCAGGGCCAGGGCGGTCGCGCCGAGATAGAAGCTGGTGTGGCGCTCCGCTCCAGGGAGCAGGATTGAGAACAGCGAGGTGGCGACGTTTGAGTATTGCTCGTGGACAAAGTAGGCGACCTTGTCCTGCCAGCCCACCGCTTCTTCCATGCCCACCCAGCGGCGAGCGAGCCTGCCGTAGGCCAGACCGGGCAGTAGCTGAGGCGCGGCGACGAGCCCGGCTACGATGAAGGTCCAGATGCCGCCGTAAATGCGGAAGGCGATGGCCGCAGCGGCCACGCTGAGGCTGACGAAGATGGGCAACTGATGGTGCCCGCTGAGCCAGCAGAGGCCGAGGAAAAAGCCGGCCCAGGCGGCTTGTCCTTTGAGTAGGAAGCGAAAGACGAGCGGGGCCCAGATGACGCCGCACATCATCTGCGGCCAGTCGTTGGAACCGAGAAAGCCAAGCAGGCCGAAGCAGAGGCCGCCGAAGACGGCGGCGGTGCGGCTTAGGTTGAGGCTGCGGGCCAGCCAGTAGAGGTTGAGGGCGGCGATGTAGTGGATCAAGAAGAACCACCAGTGCAGGACGCCCTCGCGCAGCCAGCCACGGCGGAGCGGGGCGGCGAAGAGCAGCCAGTTGAGTGGATTTAGGACGCCGGGCTGGCCTTGACCCAAGAGGTTCTGCCCGCCCCACTCGTAGGGGCTCCAGAGCGGGATGCGCCCGGCGTGCCATTCGAGGGCTTGGAACTGGAGCCACGGCATGACCTGGTTGCTGAGGTCTTCGCCGTTGAGCCAGGTGTATTGGTCTGTGAGGAGGATGCGCCAGAAGGCCAGGATCATGAGCCCGGCGAGCAGGAGTGGGCCGCCGCAACGGTTGGCTAGAACCAGCAGTGGTTGAAAAGCACCAGTCAGGGGGCGGAAGCGGGGGGGCATTTTGATCGTAAAAGCTAGTATCTCCAATGAGTTAGGCGTTTGGCAAAGGAAGTGTATGTAGATCTAACGAAAGGAAGTACGCTATGCGCCGCTTCATCTACACATTGGGAACACTGGCTGGATTGGTTCTGCCGGCAATTGCGCAGGACGACGACGCCGCGCGGGGTGTTGCGCGGGTGAGTGTAGTCGCCGGAGATGTCTCCGTGCGGAGGGGAGACAGCGGCGACAGCGTGGCCGCGACGGTGAACGCGCCGTTGGTGGCGCTGGACCGACTGGTGACGGGGCCGGGGGCGCGGGCGGAACTTCAATTCGATTACGCGAACATGATTCGTCTGGGGGCGAACACGGAAGTGCGTTTGGCGGAGTTGAGCAGCCAGCGCTTTCAAATGAACATTCCGGTGGGTTTGGTGACCTTCCGGGTGTGGCAGAATTCGCAGGCTGATGTGGATGTGAACACGCCGACGGTGAGCATCCGTCCGCTGCGTAAGGGCGAGTACCGGGTGCAGGTGCTGGAGGACGGTTCGACCGAGGTGACGGTGCGCGACGGCGAGGTGGACGCCTACACGCCGCAGGGTTCGCGCAAGGTGCGGCAGGGGCAGACCCTGACCGTGCGCAGCGCGGCCAACGGGCAAGAGGGTGGCTTTCAGGTATCGAATTCGATGGGATTGGATAGCTGGGACTTGTGGAACCGTTCGCGGGACCAGGAGCTTTCGGCTTCGCGGAGCCAGCAGTACTTGCCGCAGGGCGTATACGGCGGCGAGCAGTTGGATACGGCTGGTGAGTGGGTGAACAGCGCGCCTTATGGAAATGTGTGGCGGCCGCGGGTGGCTTCCGATTGGGCGCCTTATCGCAATGGGCGTTGGGTATGGCTCGATTGGTATGGCTGGAGCTGGGTTAGCTACGACAGCTGGGGCTGGGCTCCTTATCACTATGGCCGTTGGTTTAACAATGGCGGTAGCTGGTGCTGGTGGCCGGGCGCTTATGGATCGCGGCACTACTGGTCTCCCGCGCTGGTGAGCTTCTTTGGCTTCGGCGGGCGAGGTGGAATCGGAATTGGCTTTGGTTTCGGCAATGTGGGCTGGGTACCGCTGGCGCCTTATGAGACCTACAACCGGTGGTGGGGCCGCGGATACTACGGCGGCCGCAACTTCAACAACGTGACGATCATCAACAACACGAACATTACGAACATTTATCGCAATGCGCGGGTGAACGGCGGCGTGAGCTATGTTGAGGCCAACAACTTCAACCGCGGCGTGGCGTATCAGGGCGGCAACGGCGGCTATCATGCGGCGCGGACGAGCGATTTGCAGAATGCCGGCGAGGTGCGCGGGCCGCTGGGAATTGCCCCTGGACGCGAGAGCCTGGGCTATTCGCGGCAGGAAGGCGTGCGGGGCGGGGGAGCGGCGTTGGCCACCCGCGAGGACCAGCGGTTTACTGCGCGGCGCGAGGCGTCGCCTGTCGAGCGGATGTCCTTTGACCAGCAGCGGCAGGGAATTGAGCAAGGGGCGCGCGGCGGCGGAGTGCAGAGCAGCGATGGGTTTACTCGTCGCGAAAGTGGTGGTGGGCAACAGGGCAGCGATGGGTTCGTTCGTCGCGAAAGTGGCGGCGGGCAGAATTCGAATGCCACCGACGGAGCGCGTGGCGGCGGATGGCAGCGCTTTGGCGATACGGGCGTGAGCCGTGGCAGCACGGAAGGCGTGCGCGGCGGCGGCGGAACGCAGAGCAACGATGGCTTCGTTCAGCGCGAGCGCGGGACGCAACAGCAGAACAACGGTGGCGGGAGCTTCGATAGCGGCGCTCGCGTGCGCGGGGTCGGAGCGGTGGATGTCAGCCCGCGCATTGTCGAGCGCGGAAGCGGATCGAACTCGGGATCGAATTCGGGTTCGTTCCAACAGCGGGACAGCGGTGGACAGCGGCAGAGCCAGGGCTCGGGCGACCCGTTTGGCGGCGGCGCGCGGGGCGGCGGGAATCCCTCGCCCAGCGGAGATACCGGAAGCCGAGGCGGCAATAACGGCTGGAGCGGATTTGGCGGCGTGCGCGGTGGGGGCGGCGGTAATAGCGCTCCTCCGGCGCAGCAGCAGTCGGCACCGCGCAGCGCGCCCAGCTACGGCGGCGGCGGCGGCGGTGGAGCGAGAGGCGGCGGGTATAGCGCGCCCAGTGCTCCGAGCGGCGGCGGTGGCGGCCAGCGCGGCGGCGGTGCTCCGGCATCGAGCGGCGGCGGTGGCGGTGGCGGTGGTGCCAGAGGCGGCGGCGGAGCGTCCACATCCGGCGGACATGGCGGCGGCCGGGGCCGATAAGTCCAGAACGATCTTCCAGACAGGAGCGGGCCTTTCGATCGGCTCGTCTCCACCCTCCGAACCCGCCGGGAAGGCCTCACTCTCCCCGGCGGGATTTTTTTGGCTTTGCATTGTTAAACGGGTATCGGCAGGTCCTGCCACTCCGCCTGCAAGCTCTTGCAATGCGGGTGGACCGTGCCGGTCCCCGGGGATCGGGGTTGTGGAAAGCAGGTGCCGGGACCGCCAAGTCCCGGGGAAACACAACCCCGCGAAGTCTAAGGAAAATGTTCCGCCGCTTGCGGTGCCGACGACGAGCGCCGGCGTATGTTCGAAGCGATTGATTTTCATCATGCATTGAATATACAGATCGAAGGGGCGAAAACGAACTCTCGGGTGGCGGGGCGGGTGGAAGGGGAGCCGGTAAGTGGTTTTGATCGATGGGGTTGCGGGGAAGGGAAGAAAGTTTCGTGGTTTGTGAATGGGATTTGTAAGTGGGTTCAGATGCAGGATCTGTTTCGTCAATCCGGCCAAGACGTAGACGCTGTCGCTGGCGGGTTCTCTATGTAAGCTTGGCTAATTGGTAAGAAATCGTCGTGGCTTCAGGCCAAGTTCTGCGGAGAGTTTTGAGCCACCACAACTTTCGCAGGAGCGGTGTCGCCGCGAAGATCGAGCTCCAAAGGGCGGGAGCATAGGCCAATCCTTATCAGGTAAAGCAAGTCCGGGCGGCGATTCTCGAAGCGAGGCTAGGTGGCGAATGACCAGGTACGAAGTGGTTATCTATTGGGGCAAGGAAGACGATGTCTTCGTTGCGGAGGCTCCTCAGCTTGCCGGGTGTGCCGCACATGGCGACTCACAAGTGGAAGCTTTGCGTAACGCTCAAGAGGCGATCGGCTTGTCGCTGGAAACAGCAAAGGAATTTGGTGATCCGATTCCAGAGCCAGTCGACCGCCGCCTGGTTTTCGCCTAAAGCGTCGACTTGCGGGGTTCAACCAGCCATCTGTCGGTTGCCTGATTGCGTTATGGTGCTCTCTCCAGACGCTGGCCACGTCTCACCAGGATTCACCTGACGAGGCTGGCCAGCGGGAACTGGGTTGTGAGGCGGGTCGGCACAACACGAGTTTGTCTTTGCGAAATTCGCTTCGACGACGTCTGCTGATTGGCTTCAAAGGCATTTACCTAGTGAGCGGCGCTGAACTCGCGCCACGAGCGCCGCCTCATGGTGCATGCCTGAGGCAGCGCGAAGGCTCGTGTGGCACCACGAAGATCCGAGGTTCAACTACAGGGCGATTAGCGTGCTGCGGGACAAAGGTCAGTGAGATCGCGTCGCAATGCTACCGGGGGCACTCTTCGAAGTGCTTGGGATCATTCGCGGCGAGTGCGACAGGAGCATAAAGCTGATGGGAAGATTGGGATGGAAAAAAGCCGCTACCTGACGTGTTGGCCCGCAGGAATTCAAATAGAGCCCGCAAGTGGGGCTGGCAATGGGCATTTCCCGCCTCCTCCCACTATCCCGAGCCAATGACAGGCATCTATCATCGCGACCATCTGCACGAATCCGCGATTCAAAAAGCGGTCCATAAAGCGGCGCGATGGGTTAGGCAGACTAAGCGAGTGACGACATACGCAATTCGCCATTTGTACTTTACGTATTCATTGAGCGACGGCTACAGTGTCCTAACCTTTCAGGAACTCTTAGGACACAAGTACGATCCGACCACGATGCTCTACACTTATTCGATGAATCGCGGAGATCGAGCGGTTCGCAGCCCGCTTGAGGGCTTGTAGAAGGGCGTTTCGAGCGAGGGAAAGAGTAAGCCTACCAGCCGATCGGCCTAAGACAGGAGGTCAAGGATTGAGATATGCTAACGATGGATCTAATCAATAGTTGAGGGTCTGGCTTGCGGCGGCTACTTCGTTGTAGACCGTCCAAAATCGATTTTATCCAAGGCAGTCAAAATAAGTTTTAGGTGCCACGAATCGGGACATAAGAAGACAAATCGGCCATGATTGAATCCATTTCCATTGCTAGCGTCGCGACCTACTCCCATGAACCTGAAATACTGTCTGGACTGTCTCAATTCAATTACATGTTCGGCTCAAACGCCACGGGGAAGACCACGATCAGCCGCGTAGTCGCAGACGAATCGCAATTCCCCACCTGCAGCGTGACTTGGAAGAATGGAACGAAACTTCAACCAATGGTTTACAACCATGATTTTGTGGAGCGGAACTTCACTCAATCTGCCGAGCTAAAAGGCGTTTTCACCTTGGGCGAGAATCAGGTCGATGCGCTTGCCAAGATCGCAAGTGCGAAAAGTGAACTCGACGCGCTGACGATGAAAATCGAAACGCTGACTCGAACGCTCGAAGGTATGGATGGTAAGGGCGGCAAGATAGGGGAACAGACAGCGCTCAGAGCGGCCTTGGACGAGAAGGCATGGGAGCAAAAGCTAAAGCTCGAGGGCAAGGATGCCCAGAAAGCGTTCAAGGGCTTCATGGGAAGCAAAAGCAACTTCCTGCAAAAGGTTCTTAATGAACTGGATACCAATGAAGCACTGCTCTTGAAACTGACAGAACTGGAGACAAAGGCCCAAAGCGTCTTCCGCCAGACTTCAATAATCGAGGCATCTGTTCCAGTAGTCGATTCAACTAAACTCATTGCTCACCAAACCAACCAAATTCTGAAGAAGCGGGTAATCGGTAAAGAAGATGTTGATATCGCCGCGATGATCAAGAAACTTGGAAATAGCGACTGGGTTCGGGGAGGATTGGAGTTCTACGATGTGAAGAATCGAGTCTGTCCGTTTTGCCAACAAAGCACGACTGAGGCATTCGCCCAAAGTTTGACTGAATATTTCGACGAAACCTTTTTGACGGACAGCAAGGCCATCGACTGCCTCGCGACAGATTACGAAACGGATGCGGTTCGACTCCAGCAAGAGCTCGCAGCAATCATCGCGTCTCCGTCCAGATTCCTCGACGTCGAGAATCTAAAGACCGAAAAGGAATTGCTCGACGCAAAGATCACGATCAACAACCAGCGGCTCGCAGGAAAGAGAAAGGAGGCAAGTCAGGAATTCGAGTTGGAATTCGTCGACAATATCGTAAGTACGATCAAAAAACTGATTGATATAGCCAACACCCAGGTTGAGTCGCATAACAAGATGGTCAATAACCTTGCTGCAGAGCGCATGACCCTGACCTCGCAAGTTTGGAATTTCGTCCTTGAGGAACTGAAGACGGACCTCAACGATTTCAAAAAGAAAAACGATTACTTGGACAAGGCCATCTCTGCCATCAGGGAGCAGATTACAACCGCGAGGGATGATAAAGGAAAGAAATCAGCTGAGATTCGCGTTCTCGAGCAGCAGACTACAAGCGTTCAGCCCACGATTGACGGGATCAACCACTTGTTGGCCTCCCTGGGTTTCCAAAGTTTTAAACTCGACAGAGCAGTTCATGGCCCCTTTTACAAAATGGTGCGGCCTGACGGATCGGATGCGAAGGCCACGTTAAGCGAGGGCGAAAAATCATTCGTAACCTTCCTGTACTTTTGCAACCTGCTGAAAGGCAGCGAGTCCGAAAGCGGGATGACGACCGACCGAATCGTCGTTTTCGATGACCCAGTTTCGAGTCTCGACAGCGACATCTTGTTCATCGTCAGTGGTCTCATCAAGGGGATATTTGATGAAGTCCGAAAGGGAACAGGGCACATTAAGCAAGTCTTCTTGCTAACCCACAACGTCTATTTCCACAAACAGGTCACCTTTAATCCGAAACGGGTCAACGAAGTGATGCGCGAGGAAACCTTTTGGGTGATCCGCAAGCCCAATTTGGTTTCGTAGGTAGAGAGACAGGTGACTAACCCAATCAAGACATCTTACGAGCTCTTGTGGGCCGATGTGCGAAGTCCCCACCGATCCAATCTTACAATTCAGAACACACTCCGGCGAATTTTGGAGCACTACTTCAAGATTCTGGGCAGAATCGACACAGACAAAATTTGTGAAATGTTCGATGGTAAAGAAAAAATAATCTGCAAGTCCCTCTTTTCGTGGATCAATGACGGGTCGCATTCCGCTCATGACGACCTTTACGTATCGAATGACGATTCAATGGTGGAGAATTACTTGAGGGTCTTCCGAGGAATCTTCGAGAAGTCAAAACACGCCGCCCATTACAAAATGATGATGGGCGAGGATTCCGAGCAAGATTCTCCGATGGCGGCGACAGCATAAGTTGAGATGCAAGCGGACGGCAACCGCGCGTCGCCGCTGAACCCGAATCTTAGCCCGCAGTTCCGAGCGTCGGAATCGGTATCCCTTCTATGCGAAGAATTGGGCATGCCGGAGTAGACTTCCCGGCCGGCTTGTCGGCGATCCGTAAATGGGTCGGGCACCGCAGTTCAATATCCATCC
>JANXUM010000097.1 GCA_025356215.1 Bryobacter sp.
CCCCAAACGTCATCATCACTTCAATTTTCCCGTCTAAACACCGTTCATAAAACCGAAACGCCTCCTCGCAGCACCCATCGAAATTCAAGTAAGCCGTAACCTGCATACGACAACGATATCAATTGAGATCAATTGAGGCGCCGCACCCGGATGTTCTTGAAGCCCATCTCGGTTGTATGGTGCTGAATCACCAACGGCCCTTCGGGCGGACCGGATTCGGCCTCATAGTCGAGCACCTTCACGCCATTCAGCCAATGCTCGGTATGCCGCCCGCGGACAACGATCGCGCTTTGGTTAAACTCACCCAGTGGCTTCAGCACGGCACCCACGGGCGCCAGTTGGTTATACAAACCGCCGCTGCGCTCAACGGGATACTTGACCGCGCCCGGGTCTCCGGCGTCGTCGGCCAGTTGATACTCATAGCCGGCCGCGTCCGATCCTTGCGGTCCGTTGAGTAAGTAGAAAAGATGATACTTGATCCCGGAATTGCCCTTGGCCGTCGCCATCCACTCAAAGCGCAGCTCAAACGACTGATAAGTATCCCGCGTCTGCAACCCCCGCCCCTGCTTGGCCGGAATCGATTTCAATACCCCGCCTTCCACCTTCCAAGTGGGCGGAAAGGCCCCGCCGCCCGCCTCGATGAATGCCGCCGTCGATCCACCATCAAACAGCGTCACCCACCCATCGGCGCCCGCCGGGTCGTGCGCGGCTGCCGGTACGACAACAACAATCGGTGCCTCGGATGGCAGGGCATGAAATTTCAATCCCATCACTTGCCACTTCCCATCCCGCCTGACAAAGGTCAGATAGAGCCGCCCAGACTTGTCTCCGCCCGGCAAACCCATCGTTCGAAAGAAGCCATCGGCGATCGTTACATCGTCTGTCACGCTGCGCAACACACGCGCCTGCGCCGTCATCTCGAGCGCAACGCGGTCCGGCCCGCAGACGGCCGCGCCGGGCCGCAACCGGGCATTGAACGCGACACCCATGCCCACGCCGGACGGTGAGAAGTCCTTGGTGATCGCCGCGCCAGCCGCTTTGGCGTCGCAATCGTTTACCGCCTGCATGTAGCGCCGCAAGGCGTCCTGCATCGCGGTCTGGTCCGCCGCCCCCGGCTCGGCGCAGCGCGCCGCCACCGCCATCAACAGGCCAGCAAAGCTGAGTTTCATTCGATACTTTATATCAGCAGTCAGATCGGGAGTCTACCAGCCGATATGATGATGAGGAACGCCTGCGTGCAAACAAACTCGTCCATCACCGCAAAACTTCAGGCCTTCGCCGGAGGCGACAAAAGCGCCTTTGACACCCTTCTCCCCGAGCTCTACGCCGAGCTCCGCAAAATGGCCGAGGGCCACATGCGCCGCGAGTCCGGCATCCACACCCTCCAGCCCACCGCCCTCGTCAACGAACTCTATACCCGCGTCGTCAACCAACGCCAACACCACTTCGCCAGCCGCGCTCATTTCATGGCCCTCGCCTCGCGCGTCATGCGCCAGATCCTCGTCGATCACTCTCGATCCCGCGCCGCAGCCAAGCGGGGCGCCAACGTCCCAACCTTTTCACTCGACGAATCTTCCGACAAGCCTCTCGAACAACCCGCCGGTCTGCTCCCCGTCCACGAAGCCCTCGACGCCCTGGAGCGCTTCGATGCCCAAAAGGCCCGCCTCATCGAGATGCAGTTTTTCGGTGGCCTCAGCGCGGAAGAATCAGCCAGCGTCCTCGGCATCCCGGCCGCCACCGTCCGCAAAGAACTCCGCTTCGCTCTCGCCTGGATGAAATCTCAGCTCGACGCGCCCAGCCCTACCGCTTCAACCCGTGGTGATAAACGTAACTACTGCTAACCGGGATCCCCTGCTTAAACTCCACCCGGATCACCACCTGAAAGTACTGCGGTAGTTTCCCGTCCGCCCCCCGCAATCGCCGCGTCAACTCTCCCGCCCGCGCCACACTTGTCATCCACTCCGCCGCCGCGTAAGTATCGGGCGAAGCGTTGCCGCCCATCACCAGAAAATCCCCCTCACCGGACAGCCCGGGAATCCGGCTAATCAACGCGTGCGTGACGCCCTCCGCCGTGGGCCCAACGACAATCCGGTCCTCAAGAAACTCCGGCTCCCCGTTCGCCGGTTTCAAGTTACGAATCCCATTGGCCTCAATCACGATGTCCTGCATCATCGGTGCCGCTTGTAACTGCTGATTGAACTTGGGCGGTCCCAAAAACACCACATCGTTGTCCACTACCTGTTGCCAGGAAAGCAAGTTACTCCGCGTGATTGACATCTCCGGCTTATGCCCCGCCAACAGTCGCGTCACCGCGTATACGGCGCTGGCCTCACCCGCCCCGGTAAACGCGTAGCTCGGCAATATGTCGCTCGCCCCTCGCACCGCGCCCAATCGCTCAGACTTCTCAGCCTCGGCCATCGAATTCACTCGCGGGTCGCGAAAAAACCCCAACGCCGGCACCCTCACAAACAGTGGCGTTCCCAGGCAAAGCAGCAACGGCCGCTTACTCTCCAAAAACGGCGTCCACAACTCTTCCAACTCCCGGCTCCACCGCGCCGCCGCCGGCACCTGCGCCCGATGCGCCCGCCACCATCCTACGCTCGCCAACAAAGCCCAAACCAGCGCCACCCCCAACGCCCCCCGCCAGATCCACTCCCGGCTCGGTGCCGCCACCGGTTCCGCCGCCCGCTCGCTAAACTCCAGCCGAAATATGCCCTTCGGCAAACTTACCCTTACCCCAGCCTCAGGCGCCTCCGTCTGGTAGTACGCCATCAATTTCTGACGCAGCCGCCCCATGTGCAACCTCACAATCGAATCCTGCCGTGGGTCGTAAGTGTGCGGTTTGTGGAAAGCCTCCAGCCCGATCGTGTACTCCTTCAGCCCATCGGCTTCACCCGCGAGCGTCTTTTCCCCCAAATACTGCAACAGGCGGCGGTGTGACTCCGATGTTGAAAAGGTTTTGCTGCCTAGTAACCTCTCTAGCTCCTCGCGCGCAACTTGGGCCGCAACTTCCATCGTTTCTGTAGCTTATCACCGTCGCTAACCGCGTTACACACCTCCATGCTAACCGTCAACTCATCGCTGTCCGTGACATTTCGATATAAACTCTCCCCAGTCCACAAGCTCCAAGGGAATCCTCCATGTCTGACAAGCTCCTTAAACTTTCTTTAGCCCTGATACTTTTCCTTTCCGCCGCTTCGGCGCAAGAAACCCGCGGCTCCATCGTAGGCCGCGTCACCGATGCCTCCGGCGCGTCCATCGCCGCCGCCCAGGTCACCGTCATTAATAAGGCCATGGGTACCCGCCAAGCCCTCAAGTCCAACGGTGAAGGCGTCTACCAGGCGGCCCTCCTCCTCCCTGGCGAATACCGGGTCGAAGTGGAGGCCCCCGGCTTCAAGCACTTTGTCCGCGACAATGTCGAAATCCGCATCAACGATCGCGTCGAGGTCAACGGCACGCTCGAGGTCGGGGGCGGCGCCGAAACGGTCACCGTCACCTCCGACGCCGCGCCCCTGACAACCGAGACCGGATCGATGGGCCAAGTGATCGACAGCAAACGCGTCGCCGACCTCCCCCTCTCTTACGGCAACCCCTTCCAGCTCATTGGCCTCTCGGCCGGCGTCGCCTTCGCGCGAGACCCTCGCCTCGACCGCCCCTTTGAGCCCACACACATCGTCGGCTACGCCATCAACGGTACGCGAGCCAACCGCAGCGACGTCACCCTTGACGGCGCCCCCAGCACCGCCACCGCCAATGCCAACGAAGTCACCGCAACTTACGTCCCCCCCACCGATATCGTCGCCGAGTTCAAGGT
>JANXUM010000100.1 GCA_025356215.1 Bryobacter sp.
AAATCCGAAACGCGAACGACGTTCGCCTTCGGCACCGCGCCCCCGCCGTAACTTACGCCTGTCAACAGCCGCCGCCCGCCCACCTCAATCGCCTTGGCCAAACCGATCAATTCGTGCACGCGGTCTGCCTTCAAAATCGCATGATCGTATGCCGCGATGTTGCACTCGTTGCAGATCTCCAGCAGCACGTTGTGGTAGCCCTGTCCCAACAACCATCGCGCGGTCGCGTCTACGCTTCGTTTCACGGCGGCCTCATCGAGCACCCGTTGGTCTTGGCCAAAGTAATAGATGCCCACAATCGGCACCATACCCAGTTCATCGGCGCGATCGAGAATCTTCGCCAAGCGCGCCAGGTAGTCCCCGCGCAACGACCCGTCGGGGGCAATGCCGCCCGTGTCCCAAGGCTGCGATTTCGAATAGCCTTCCGGGCTTCCGCCCTGCAGATTGATCGTAAAGCTCAGCACGCCATACTTGCGCCACGCCGGCATGGCCGCGATAAACTCCGCCGTGTTCCGATCGGCATCCCACTTGCCGGTATCGGAATAAGCCCAGCGCACCCGCGTCTCCGGGTTGCGGTCGTCAAAGATCCCCTGCACCATGCGGGTGTTCATCAACAGGCCTTCGATCTTCTTGCCACTGTGCGTCCGGCCCCGGTAGGTGGGCTTGCCATTGATCAGGAAGCCCGATCCCAGGATCGAGATAGTTGTCTTGCGCGACGCCCCGCGCAGCGCGGGCGCGGCCAACAGCCCCAATGCGTCTCTACGCTTCATTGCCAAGCTCCTCGCAAACGGCGGTGCCCATTTGCTGGGTCGATATCGTCCCACCCATCTCGCCGGTGCGCTTGCTACGGTCGGCAAACACGCGTTGCACCGCGCCACGGATGGCATCGGCTCGTCCTGTCTCGCCGCACCAATCGAGCATCATGGCGACAGACAAGACTGTCGCAACTGGGTTCGCGATGCCCTTGCCGGCGATCGTCGGCGCGGACCCATGCGATGGCTGAAACACGGCAAAGTTGTCGCCAATATCCGCCGACGGCGCCATCCCCATCCCGCCAATCAGCCCGGCGGCCTGGTCCGACAAAATGTCGCCAAACATGTTCTCCGTCACCAGCACGTCAAAACTTTGCGGCCTCTCGATCAAGTACAACGCCGCCGCGTCCACATAGACGCGCTCCGTCCGCACGTCTGGAAACTCCAGCGCGATCTCGTCAAAGATCCCGCGGAAGTAAGCCATCGACGGCAAGACGTTCGCCTTATCCACCAATGTTAAAAGCTTGCGCCGCGATTGGGCCAAATGGAATGCCCGCCGGAACAGCCTCTCGGAGGTGTGCCGGGTTACGCGCATCGTGTCGCGCGCCTCCGGCTCGGCCAGTGAACTTGATCCTTTGCGCGCCGAGAACAAGCCTTCGGTGCTCTCGCGCACCAACACAAAATCGATCCCCTGCGCCGTCTGCCCCTTCAACGGCGAATCGTCTCCATGGAACAAATAGATCGGCCGCAGGCCAGCGTAAAGGTCAAAATGCTCGCGCAGATCGATCTGCGGGACCATCTCCACCCCGTTTGGCCAACGCACGCTGGGTAACCCCATCGCGCCCAACAGCACGGCGTCCTGCTCGCCAATTCTCGCCAGCGTCGCGGGAGGCAGCGGGTCGCCTCCCCGCAAATATTCCGCCGCGCCCACGGATAACTCGGTCAGTTCATAACGGTCTCCGGGGACTCGTTCTTCCACTGTGCGCAGCACACGCACTCCTTCAGCCATTACCTCCGGCCCAATGCCGTCGCCTGCCAGAATCGCAATCTTCCATGTCTTCAAGTGCGCTTACTCCCGCCTAAAACTTTTTCAGACTATTTTGTCACTGTTTAACCGTAGAATCCGCTTACTAAAATGGAGGGGGCGTTTTACGACGCTCTTTTATTACTTGCCTCCAGGGTCCTGGGGCGGCGCTGTAAGGGACGAGACAGCGCCGTTCCTCGGGGCTCTCTTTCTTTTTCCGATCCAGTCCGCGTCCGTGGTGCGATCCTATAGTTAACGATGACTCCTCTCGTCGATATAGAGCGCCACGGGCGCGTGCTGGACTTGACACTGAACCGCCCGGACAAGCGCAACGCGCTCAACCGGGAGATGTGCGAGAGCATCGTCTCGGCTTGCGAAAACGCTCAAGACGATCCGGGCATCGGCGCCATCTACCTTCATTCCAATGGACCCGTCTTCTGCGCTGGCATGGACCTGAACGAGGCCGCCAGCCCCGAGGCCGCAGAGTTCACTGCAATTCACGCGAAGCTCTTCACCATGGCCGAGTGGCTAAGCAAGCCCATTGTCTGCGCCGTGCGTGGCCCCGCCATCGCTGGTGGCCTAGGTCTTGTCGCTAACGCCCACATCGTCCTGGCGGCACACGGGTCCACCTTTGGCCTTACCGAAATCCGCATCGGCATGTGGCCCTTCACCATTTACCGCGCCGTCGAGATCGCGCTCGGCCGTCGCCGCGCTCTTGAGCTGACTCTCTCCAGCAAGATCTTCAACACACCCGAGGCGCTCGCCTGGGGGCTGGTCCACGAAGTCCTGCCGTCCTTTGAGCTCGACGATCGCGGCCTCACGATCGCCAACGCCCTTGCCGACGCCTCCACCGACACGATCCAGCGCGGCTTGCGCTTCGTCACAGAGTCCCGTGGCATGGACGCCGAGAGCGCGGTCGCTCTCGCCCTCAAATCTCGTGCAGAGAATTTCAACTCACTCGACTTTGAAGAAGGCGTCAAAGCCTTCCGCGAAAAGCGTCCCCCCCGCTGGCCCTCACACCCTTAATCGATGCTCGATTACATTAGCCCCGCGACGCTTGTCGAGTGGGTAGAGAACACCGCCCCTTTCCTGTTCACCGATCGCAGCCCGGTCCGCCCTGCGCGGCTCACCGAACTCGGCTTCAACGACATTCTTCTCTCGGTAAAGCAAGGCTACGCCTGGCCCGAAAGTCCCGCCGAATATATCGAAGACTACTTCGCCCTCTGCCTGTCGGCGCACCACGGCACGGTTGCTACCTTCATCCCTACTGATGTCGATTCCAAGATTCGCGGCCTGCTCTGGCGCGACAACAAAGATCCGGAGTCCCACCGCCGCATGTTCAGCTTCGCTGTCGCCGCGATGTCGTGGCCGCTGGCCGGCGTCTCTCGCCGCACCACTGCGCTGGCTGGCTTGGGTCCCGTCTCCGGGCATAACGGCGAGCAACTCAGCGTCCTCATGGGCGCGCTCCAGGTCTTCCTCAAGAACTGCGACGCCGAGTACGCCGCCCTCGCTCACGCCGCCATCGATGCCGAACTCCGCCGCGAGTCCATCGAATTCGCAACCGCGCTCGAAACCAAAGGCGCCGAGTTGGACGCCTTGCGCATCGTTGCCTCCATCACCCACAACGTCGGCGACGTGGACCAAGGCCTCGGCTACTGGCCCAAGCTTGATCTCTATGACGGCCCCCGCAAAGACTTTGGCCGCCTCGCTCACGAGAACACCGCTCCCTACGGCGGTCTCTTCGCCCATGCCGCCAAAATCTACAAGAAGGTCATGTCGCCCGAAGGCCACCGCCACTACCCTTTGCGCTCCATCAAGGCCTTGCGTCAAAGCCCGGATCTTTTGCTCCCCCTGGGCCCCTTCTTCGATGACTGGGGCCGCTTGCTCGGCAAGCATCCGCTGCTCAACGACGCAAGCCGCGCCGAAGTCCTGGGCGCGATGGTCACCGGTTGCCGCAAGATCCAGGGCCAACGCGGCTACGCCCGCGCCATCCGTGGAATGTACGACGAACTGGGCCAAGCCAAGATCGCCACGCTCCTCAAAACTTTGCCCAACTCCGTGCGCAAAGATTACGAAGACCCCGAACTCCGCAAAGCTGTCGCGGTCTCGCGCGAGAGCTTTGAATCGAGTATGCGCAAAGCCTTCCTCGCCGCGCGCTAGCTTCTTGAGCTGGCCAGCGAAGCACCTTGCCGTGAAAGATCTCCAGGCAGGACTCAACGAGTTCATCCGCCACTTGCACCGATCGGATCAGGTCTACCCTACCGAATCCGTTCAAAGGTCTCCAAGTTGATTCCGCGTTGTTCGAGGATTCGATAGAACAAGGGCGGTCCGATGTCGCGCCCACCGTGAATCGGAATCGTCGTAGCCCGGCCATCCCCGAGTTTTGCGGCCACTCGCTGAAGTTCAGATGCGCGAGCGCTAGACGTGCACGATTTCGGCCGTGTCGCGTGGCAAAGGCTGACCGTTGGCGCGGTGCTCTTCTTCGATTAGTAGGAAAACACTGGCGAGTTCTGTCACCGCCTCTTCGGCGGTAGGCATGAGGGCGTAGCACCCGGCAATCGCAGGAATTTCAGCCACCCAGCCATCAGGCTGGTTCCGATAGATGACCAGCTTGTAGTCGTCGAAACTCACGCTCTGATTGTAGTTCGGTAGCACTGAAGCAGAAATTCCAAACCTGCTTGGCCTCTGCCGCCGAACTCTTGCACGCCGGGCGCGTCGTACCTCTCCGACCTGCATCCATTTCGTCCCTGACGAGAACGGATTCCTCTACAGCTAGCGATACGCCGGAATGCCGGTAATCGCTTCGCCAATGACCAGCGTATGAATATGCTCGGTCCCCTCATAAGTCTTGACCGACTCGAGGTTCGCCATATGCCGCATCATCGGGTACTCTTCCAT
>JANXUM010000118.1 GCA_025356215.1 Bryobacter sp.
ACGAGCACAAGCCCGACCTCGCCATCGGAACGACCCCGGTCGTCCAGGCCGCCAAGGAGCTGGCGATCCCGTCGCTCTACTTCACGAACCTCATCTCCGCGCGCCCGCTCATGGGCGTCGCCGGCGCGGGCTCGCTCGCGCAGGTGATCAACGCGGCGCTCTCGAACAAGGACCGCTTCGTCGCGATGCGCGACTTCTTCGAGGGGGTCGGCACGGGCTTCGCCTCTGGCGTCTGGGAGAAGCAGCCCACGGATCGCCCCGAGTTCCGCCAGCAGCAGCTCGTTCAGCTCGCCAAGAAGCGCAAGGCCGAGGACCCGATCGGATGCTAGTCCTCGATCACGATCGCGCCGGCGGCTACTGGGGCGCCGTCTACGTGTTCAGCGCCATCAAGGGGCTGCAGGTCATCATCGACGGTCCCGTCGGTTGCGAGAACCTGCCGGTCACCTCGGTGCTCCACTACACGGACGGCCTCCCGCCGCACGAGCTGCCCATCGTCGTCACGGGCATCTCGGAGGAGGAGCTCGGCCAGAAGGGCACCGAGGGCGCGATGAAGCGCGCCCACAAGGCCCTCGACCCCGCGCTCCCGAGCGTCGTCGTCACCGGCTCGATCGCCGAGATGATCGGCGGCGGCGTCACGCCCGAAGGCACCGGCATCCAGCGCTTCCTGCCCCGTACGATCGACGAGGACCAGTGGCAGTGCGCCGACCGCGCGATGCTCTGGCTCTGGAACCACTACGGCCTGAAGAACGGCAAGGTGCCGAAGGCGCGCGTCCGCAAGGAAGGCGATCGCCCGCGCGTCAACATCATCGGCCCGAGCTACGGCTACTTCAACACGTGGTCGGATCTCGCCGAGGTGCGCCGCCTCATCGAGGGCATCGGCGCCGAGGTGAACCTCACCTTCCCGATCGGCAGCCACCTGCTCGACGTCCCGCGGCTCGTCGATGCCGAGGTCAACGTGGTGATGTACCGCGAGTACGGCCGCCTCCTCTGCGAGGCGCTCGACAAGCCGTACCTCCAGGCGCCCATCGGCCTCCACAGCACGACGCGCTTTCTCCGCTCCCTCGCCGAGCACCTCGGCCTCGACGCCGAGCCGTTCATCGAGAAGGAGAAGCACACGACGCTGAAGCCCATGTGGGACCTCTGGCGCTCGGTGACGCAGGACTTCTTCGGCACCGCGAGCTTCGGGATCGTGGCGAACGACACGTATGCGCGCGGCATGCGCGCCTTCCTCGAGGACGAGCTCGGGCTCCCGTGCAACTTCGCGATCGCGCGCGTACCGGGCGGCAAGACGGACAACGTCGCCGTCCGCGAGGCCGTCCAGAAGAAGACGCCGCTCATCGTCTTCGGCTCCTACAACGAGCGCATGTACCTCGCCGAGGCAGGAGCCAAGGCCGTCTACATCCCGGCCTCGTTCCCGGGCACCGCCATCCGCCGCCACACCGGGACGCCCTTCATGGGCTACTCGGGCGCCTCCTACGTGCTGCAGGAGGTCTGCAACGCGCTCTTCGACGCGCTCTTCAACATCCTGCCGCTCGGCACCGAGCTCGACAAGGTCGAGGGGACGCGCGCGCGCCTCGCCGGAGCGCGCGCTCAGGAGGAGCAGCTGCCGTGGGACGAGGGGGCGGAGCTCTCGCTCGAGGCCGCGCTCGAGGCGATGCCGGTCCTCACGAGGATCTCGGCTGCGAAGCATCTCCGCGATGCCTCCGAATTCGGCGCACGTCGCGCGGGTGATGGCCGCGTGATGGCGGTGCATGTGGCGCGCGTCGTCGCTGGCTCGACGCCCAGCACGCCGGCACCTCGAGGAGACGCATGAACGTCATGCGATTTGGCGTCGTCGCTCGGCTCGCGCTCGCAAGAGCCGCGGATGGCCGCACGACGCCCGGCCGTTACGGCCAAGAGCTTTCCGTAGGCACTACTACGGGAAATCCTAGCCGCGCAGGACGGGCGCGGAGGCAACCTGGAGGTCGATGACCATGGCACAGGCAGACACAGACACAGAAAGGAAGGGCTCTTTCTCGGGCCTCTCCGATGCTGAGGCGAAGGAGTTCCACGGAATCTTCGTCACCAGCTTCCTCATCTTCACCGCGATCGCCGTTGGCGCGCACGTCCTCGCTTGGATGTGGCGTCCCTGGCTCCCCGGGGTCAACGGCTATTCAATGATCGAGTCGGTGCAGTCCGCCGCTCAGTCGATGTTCAGCTGAGAAAGGAACAAAGAACATGTGGCGTATTTGGCAGCTCTTCGATCCCCGCCAGGCACTGATTGGTCTTTTCACCTTTCTGTTTGCCCTGGCACTCGTCATCCACTTCGTGCTGCTCAGCACGAACCGGTTCAACTGGCTGGAAGGCCCGCGCAAGGCGGCATCGACCTCGGCGATGCCCCCCAGCCCGGCTAACCAAGCCATGCCGGCAACCAAGTAGCAGCAGTCGAGGGAATGTGGCTCGGGCGAGACGCCCGGGCCCATCCCCCTCCCTGTCTCGTATGTCTGCCGTCTCGAACATTCCGTTGGAGGAATGAAATGGCGTTGCTGAGCTTCGAAAGACGATACCGCGTTCGTGGTGGAACCATTCTCGGAGGCGACCTGTTCGACTTCTGGGTTGGGCCGTTTTACGTCGGATTTTTCGGCGTCACGACCATGTTCTTCACGGCCATCGGCACCGCGCTGATCCTCTGGGGAGCATCGCTCGGGCCGACGTGGAACGTGTGGCGAATCAACATCGCCCCGCCTCCCATCGAATACGGACTTGGCTTCGCCCCGCTCGCGGAGGGCG
>JANXUM010000404.1 GCA_025356215.1 Bryobacter sp.
TCGACGATCGCCCAGCCTTTTTCACCGAGCGCGTCGTCGATCGAAGCCCCGGCGCTCATAGCTCTCGCCCAGTCGACACCTTCCACCACTCCACTAGTCGGCGCAGGCCTTCAGCCAAAGACACCTCGGCCTCGAAATCGAGATGCATCTTCGCTTTGCGCACGTCCGCCACCCTGCGTGGAACCGCCGTCAGTTTACGTTCCGGGCCATACTCAATACCCGAATCCGAGCCCGTGGCGACCAGCAACGTGCGGGCCAGATTGTCAAGGCTGGTCTCGGTACCGCTGGCGATATTCATGACCACGCCATCAAGTGCCGGGCGAGTGTCGGCGGCAAGAGCAAAGGCGCGGGCAACGTCTTGCACATAAACAAAATCCATCGACTGGCCTCCATCGCCGAAGATCAGCAGCGGCTGCTTCTTCTCGATGCGCTCAATCCAGCGGATCAGCACCTCCGTGTAGGCGCCGTGCACGTCCATCCGCGGGCCGTACACATTGAACGGCCGCAGGGCAGTGTAACGTAGCCCATGGGTTTCGGCGAAGGCGCGATAGATTCCCTCGTTAAAAAGTTTCGCCGCCCCGTAGAGAGTGTTGTTGTCATAAGGGTGATGGTCCTCGGCGGTCGGGAAATTCTCCGCCATGCCGTAGATGGATGCCGACGACGCCGCGACAAGTTTCTTCACCCTGGCACCAACCGCCGCCTCAACGACATTAAACGTGCCATCCGCCATAATCTCCAGCGCCAGGCGCGGCTCTTCGGCGCATTGCGTTAGGCGGATCGCCGCAAGATGGAACACGATATCAATGCCGTCCATCGCGCTGGCCAGCGCGGCGCGATCGCGTATGTCGCCTTGCTGGACCGAGAAGCCGACGCGGCCGGCGGCTGACTCCAGATTCTGCATTCGCCCGCGACTGAAATCGTCAAGGATGTGGACCTGAGCGCCACCATCCAGCAGCCTGTCGCAGAGATGAGAGCCAATCATACCCGCTCCACCCGTAATCAACGTGCGCGCCCCGCGTAATGATTCGTTCACAAAGCTAACCTTTCTCCATCAACTTCTTTAAAGCATTTCCAATCTGTTCGACTTCGGCAGCCGTTAGGTCTGGCGAGACGGGAATCGAAAGAACTTCGGCGGCAGCCCTCTCGGCCTCGGGAAAGCTACCAAGCCCATAGCCCAAGTCGCTCCACGGCTTCAAAAGGTGCACGGGCGTGCGGTAATGAATGCGGGTTTCGATTCCGTCGTCCAGAAGCTGCTGCTGCGCTTGCTCGCGCCGCTTGCAGCGGATCGGATAAACATGGTGAACGTGTTGGACATGCGGCGCGACCTTCGCCGCGTGCCATGGACTCCCGCCAAGGATCGAATCGTAATAGCGCGCGTGTTCCCGCCGTCGAAGATTCCAGTCGTCGAGATGGGAGAGTTTGACGTTTAAAAGCGCGCCTTGCATTCCCTCCATGCGATAGTTGAACGCCTTTACGTCCGGGTCTCCCGTACGGTTGATACCCCAGTTCCGCAGCTTGCCAATCTGCTCGGCCATTTCGGCATTGTGAGTCACCACGATACCAGCTTCGCCGCAGGCACCAAGGTTCTTGCTGGGGTAGAAACTGAAGCAAGCCGCATCCCCAAGACTACCCACTTTACGTCCTTTGTAAAGCGCGCCGTGGGCTTGGGCCGCGTCTTCGATCACCGCCAGTTGATGCTCTCGGGCTATGTCGGTGATCGGGTCCATATCTGCGGGATGGCCGTAGAGATGAACCGGGAGTATGGCGCGAGTCTTCGCGGTGACGGCGGCGGCAACAGCGTCGGCATCGAGCGTAAACGATTCGGGATCGATATCCACAAGGACGGGGTGCGCGCCAGTGTAATCGATAGCAGCCAGCGTCGCCATAAAAGTAAACGCGGTGGTAATTACTTCGTCGCCAGGTCCGACACCGGCTGCGAGCAGAGCCAGATGAAGAGCGCTGGTTCCAGAATTAACAGCAACGGCGTACGGCGCTCCGCAGTACTGAGCAAACCGCCGTTCAAATTCCGCAACATGCGTCCCAAGGATGAAGTCGCAGTCGCGAATGACGGCGACGGTCGCCGCGGCTAGCTCGTCCGCAAGACTGGCGTGCTGGCGGGCAAGATTCACCCAGGGGATCATGCGGCGGCTCGGCCTCCGGTGGACACGGCAACGCCCTGGCCCCGCAGGGATTGATCAGCCGCTGCGAGAATGCGGATGCCACGCAGAGCGGCGCTGCCGCTTGAGATCGGAGTGCGCCGATGTTCGATGCAATCCACAAAGTGCCGGATGGCGGCTTCCAAAGGTTCCACTGTGTCGAGTTCCGGGAAGGATTGGGAACTGGCGGTGGCGTCGTACAGGCTCAGCTTCTGCCGAGGTTGAAGGTCATCGATGCGCAGGGTGCCGTGAGTCCCCTCGATTTCGAATAGGCGGCATTTCTCTTCCGCCACCCAACTCACTGAAATCCGCGCCTCAAGCTCAGATTTAAAGCCGACGTGCAGCTCCACCGCGTGGCCGGATGAGCTGGCGCAGGCGGAAACGGAGTTGGGAGTATCGGCGAATAGGTAGTCGAGGATCGAAAGGTCGTGAGCGGCCAAGTCCCAATGCACCGGCGCATCGCTCCGGATGCCGCCCACATTCAAGCGCTTCGAAGTTACAAGCTTGGGCTTACCGATGCTGCCGGAAGCCAACAACTGGGCCGCCGCCTGGATCGCTGGACAAAAGAGATAGGTGTGGCCCACCATGAGTTGCAATCCCATCCGGGAGCTCTCCTCGATCAGGTGCTCGGCATGGCGGGTATCGAGAGCCAGCGGCTTTTCGACGAACACATGCTTGCCGGCCAAGAGGGCCTCGGAGGCCATGCTGAAGTGCTGGCTCGACGGGGTGGCGATGACGATGCCGTCCATCGGTTGAGCGAGAGCATCACGCCAGCTTGCCGTGATGTGGGAGTTCGGATAAGCGGACCGCGCCGCCAGAAGGCGCGCTGGGGAAGGATCGCAGATAACGACCGGTTCACCCAGCACTTTTGCGATGTTTCTGGCGAGATTCGAGCCCCATAGGCCAAACCCCGCAAGCCCTAGCTTCGCCATGAGTTATCAGGGTCGCATAAGCCCTTCACGGCGCGCAAGAACAATCCAGGCAGCACCGTCTTGATCGGTGTCGTCCCAAATCGCGATGAACAGCAGCACTTTTTGCGGGCCGAAGTTGTTGTCCGCCGCTTCAAACACCCCGCGCTCCGACGAGATTCACCTGCGTCAGGCCAACAAAATTAGGTGCCGTCCCGGCGAACAACACCCGCGTGTCCACGCCTCCGATGGTGGCCGTCACCCCGGCGTCAACATTCGCAAGCGGTGACGACGGAGCCGGCTGCTGCGCGCTTTTGACGGCGCCATGATCGAAGTTCACGCCAACTGCCCAATTGGCGCGGTACACCAGAACGCCGGGCGCGATTGCCAGATCGAAATTGCGGCCCGCCAAAAAAAGCCCTGCCCGGGCGGTCGCGTTCGCAACTTTTTTCAACTTTCTCAGCCCGCCTCAAGCCCAACAATGCAAACCACTTCCGCCCCGCCGCCCAATCCGCCGTAGTTCGGAATCGCCCTTTCGATCTGTATTATGTTCTGTCGAAAGGAAACGAAATATGTCAACAGAAAATCAGATCGCGGCCAACCGCGCCAATGCCCAGAACTCAACCGGGCCAACCACTGCCGAGGGTAAGGCGAGAGTCGCCAAGAACGGCCTCTCCCACGGCCTTAACTCCAACCCCGAAACTCTCTTCGCGGCCAAGCCCGAAGAGGCCGAGGCCTTCCGCGCGCTGTCGCAGAAGCTCCGCAAGGACTGCGTCCCCGAGTCCGACCTTGAAGAGTCCGCCTTCCAGCGCTACGCCTGGTCCAGCTTCCAGATCATCCGCGCTCGCCGTTGGGAAGAATTGGCCGAAGACCGCTGGCTCGCCAACCCCGACGACGCAAAATCCTTTTCCCACCTCGAACGCACCCTCAAAATGGCTGCCGCCCTCGAACGCCGCGCCGACAAATCCATGCACGAACTCCGCCAATTGCAAAAGGACCGCATCGCCGCCTACGAAGTCTACGCCGAGCATTGCGTGATGGGCAAGGAAGTCCACATCCCCAAGAGCCTTCCCACGGCTGAACTCAGACGGACCGACTTGGCGCGAACCAGCCCCAACTACCTGGCGCAGTTCCTTCTCTACCAAACCAAGGAAGTCAAAGACACGGCCAAGCAGATGTTGAAAGATGCAAAAAGCAAAGCCAATGCCCCGGCCCCATCGACCGAGGAGAACCCCTTCGCCAGTCTCAGCATTGAAGAATTGCTGCGCATCGCAAGGCAAACCGGTCTGGACAAATAACGAGGCGGGCGAATTTGTAATCCTTCGGCAACCGAAAATTCATTAACTCCAACTGGGCCCGCGATAGCTCCGATAAGAAGATCGCGATGTTTGCTTCGCTAACCCGGCGTTTCAAGCAAAATCGTGGAACAAAAAAGGGATTTAAAACATGAAAACTATCGTTGAAACTGCGATCGAAGCAGGCTCGTTCGAAACTTTGGTTGCGGCAGTTAAAGCCGCCGGATTAGTGGATACGCTCTCGGGCACCGGCCCCTTTACCGTGTTCGCTCCCAATGACGCGGCCTTCGCAAACCTTCCGGCCGGCACGGTCGAAGGGCTCCTGGGCGATATTCCCAAGCTCACCGCTGTGCTCACCTACCACGTGGTCGCCGGCAAGGTAATGGCGGCGGATGTGATGAAGGTCAACACTGCTCAAACGGTGCAGGGCCAATCCGTCACGATCGGCCACGAGGGCGGCGTCACCGTCGACGCGGCCAAGGTGATTGCCACGGATATCGAATGCTCAAATGGTGTGATCCACGTGATCGACGCCGTCATTCTGCCGCGATAATTGTTCTTCCGCAAACGGGCAAGAGGGATCGGGGGCAGTCCGCTGCCCCCGATCCCTCTTCCGTTCCAAAGCGCCCCCGATGCCTGCGATTCAAAGAATCCATCGCGCCCGCGCGACTTCCCTTCCCCACGCGATGCTCCGGCAAGTTAAATTAGAGGGGACTCCCTTTAGCAATGATTACCACCAAGCCAGAGATTCCGGTCGACGCCAACGGACAAGAAACCTCCGAATGGCTCGAGGCCCTCGACCAAGTCGTCGACGAAGCAGGTCCCAAACGAGCCAGCGAATTGCTGCAGCTCCTCATGGGCCACGCCGCGCAGTTGGGTGTTACAGCCCCCATGCGCCTCAACACCCCGTATGTCAATACGATTCCCGTGAGTGAGGAACATCCCTACCCCGGCGATCGTGAGATCGAGCGCCGCATCAAGGCCTATGTGCGCTGGAACGCCATGGCCATGGTGGCCCGCGCCAACAAATACGATGACGGCATCGGCGGGCACATCTCCACGTTCGCTTCGCTCGCCACAATTTCCGAAGTCGGCTTCAACCACTTTTTCCGGGGCTCCATTCAGGCCGCCGACGGCTCCACGCAACCCGGCGACTTCATCTACTACCAGGGCCACGCCTCTCCCGGCGTCTACTCGCGCGCCTTCCTCGAAGGCCGCCTCAGCGAGCAGCACCTCATCAACTTTCGCCACGAGCTTCGCGACACCCCCGGCCTTTCCAGCTACCCCCACCCCTGGCTGATGCCAGACTTCTGGCAGTTCCCGACCGTCTCGATGGGCCTGGGCCCGATCAACGCGATCTATCATGCGCGCTTCCTCCGATACCTCGAGAACCGCAGCCTGATCCCGGTGACCAACCGCAAGGTGATCATGATCGGCGGCGACGGCGAGAGCGACGAGCCCGAATCCTTGGGCGCACTCACCCTGGCCTCGCGCGAAAAGCTCGACAACCTGATCTTCATCGTCAACTGCAACCTGCAGCGCCTCGATGGCCCGGTCCGCGGCAATGGTTCGATCATTCAGGAGCTCGAAGGTGCCTTCCGCGGTGCCGGTTGGAATACGATCAAGTGCCTCTGGGGCTCCAATTGGGACCCTCTCTTTGCCAAGGACAAATCCGGCCTGCTTATCAAACGCATGGCTGAGTGCGTCGACGGCGAGTATCAAAACTTCAAGCTCAAAGGCCCGGCCTACGCTCGCACTGAGTTCTTCGGCAAGTATCCGGAACTGGCCGAGCTCGTCGCCGATATGAGCGACGAGGACATCGCCAACCTCAAGCGCGGTGGCCATGACCCGATGAAGGTCTTTAACGCCATGCGCAGCGCCTACAATCATCGCGAGGGGCCGACCGTCATTTTGATGAAATCGATCAAAGGCTACGGCATGGGCGAGGCCGGCGAGGGCAAGAACATCGCCCACAACCAAAAGAAGCTGAACGAGAGCGAACTCGAGTACGTCCGCAAACGCTTCAACATCCCCGTACCCGCCGAGGCCGCTCTCACCGCCAGCTTCTATAAGCCCGCCGAGGATTCCCCCGAGGCCCAATACATGCGCAAGCAGCGCGCCGCCATGGGTGGGCCCGTGCCTTCCCGGAACGAAGGCAACTGGACTCTGACCGCTCCCGCCATGGCCGCTTTCTCCGAATCGGTCGAAGGCTCCGGCGGCCGCCCCGCCTCCACCACCGCCGCTTTCGTCGGCATCCTCAAGAGCATCCTCAAGGACAAGGCCGTCGCCAGGTACGTCGTCCCGATCGTCCCCGACGAAGCCCGCACCTTTGGCATGGAATCCCTCTTCCGCCAGGTCGGCATCTACGCCAGCCAAGGCCAGCTCTATAAGCCGGTCGACAGCGACATGTTCCTCTTTTACAAGGAATCGCGCGACGGCCAGATTCTCGAAGAAGGCATTACCGAGGCCGGCTCCATGGCCAGCTTCACCGCCGCCGGCACCGCCTACGCCAACCTCAACACGCCGATGATTCCCTTCTACATCTACTATTCGATGTTCGGGTTCCAGCGTGTCGGCGATCAGGTCTGGGCCTTCGCCGACGCGCGCGGCAAGGGTTTTATGATCGGCGGCACCGCCGGTCGCTCCACTCTCAATGGCGAAGGTCTGCAACACCAGGACGGCCACACCCACGTGCTGTTTAGCGTCGTGCCCACCTGTCAGTGCTACGACCCCGCCTACGCCTATGAGCTCGCCGTAATCGTTCAGGACGGCATCCGCCGCATGTACGAGAACCGCGAGAACATCTTCTACTACGTCACGGTCTATAACGAAAACTACCCGCAGCCCGCCATGCCGACCGACGTCCCCGATCTGGAGAACGGCATCCGTCGCGGTATCTACAAGCTGCGTAAGTCGAGTATCGGCGAAGCTGCTGTCCAGCTCTGGGGTTCCGGCCCCATGCTCAACGAGGCCCTCCGCGCCCAGGAGATCCTGGCGCAAAAGTTCAACGTACCCGCCGACGTCTGGTCCGTCACCAGCTATGTCAACTTGCGCCGCAACGCGGTCGAAGTGGAACGCTGGAATCGCCTCCACCCCGCCGAGACCCCGCGCCGCCCGCTGGTGCAGGAAGTCCTCGACGGCTCCCATGGCCCGATCATCGCCTCCAGCGAATACATGAAGGTGCTTTCCGATCAGCTTGCCCCCTGGCTGGGCGGGCGATTAACGGCCCTCGGCACGGACGGCTTCGGCCGCTCTGAGAACCGCGAGCATCTGCGCCGCTTCTTCGAAATCGACGCCGAATCAATCGTCGCCGCCGCTCTCTCGCGCCTCGCTCGTGACGGTAAAATGGATGCTCATGCCGCCGCTCAAGCCATCCGCGATCTCGGCCTCAATCCTGAGGCGCCCAACCCAGCTACTGTTTAGCCTCTGCCTCGCGTTCATCGCATCGGGTGCCGACACGGCCCTCGATCGATACGTGAAAGCGCCAGACTCAACCTACAAATGGAACGCCGCCGGGACAAGCTCCTCTGGCGGCGTTTCTGTTTCTCTGATCGAGATGACCAGCCAGACCTGGCGCACCGCAGCCGAGGTGGACAAGCCCGAGTGGAAACACTTCATCCAGATCTACAAGCCCGCCAACGTCAAGTCGAACATCGCCCTGCTCTGGATCGACGGCGGAAACAACCGCGGCGGTAAGCCCGGCCCCAGTCCCCTCATGACCGCCATTGCCAACGACACCGGAGTGATCGTCGCCGAGCTTCGCCAGATTCCCAGTGAGCCCCTCACCTTCGCCGGCGAAACCAAGTCCCGCAACGAGGACGGAATCATCGCCTACACCTGGGACAAGTACCTCAAGGGCGGCGACGACAACTGGCCGCTGCGCCTGCCGATGACCAAGGCCGGTGTGCGCGCCATGGACACAGTGACCGCCTACCTCAAGACGCCCGAAGGCGGCGCTCTGAACGTCGACAAGTTCATCGTCGGCGGCGCTTCCAAACGCGGCTGGACCACCTGGACGGTAGCCGCCGTTGACAAGCGCGTGGTTGCCATCGCGCCGATGGTGATCGACCTGCTGAACATGGTCCCCAGCTTCGTCCACCACTACCGCAGCTATGGCTTCTGGGCCCCCGCCATTCAGGACTACGTCGATATGCGCATCCCCGATTGGTTCAACACCAGGAAGTTCAAAGACCTGATGAAAATCGTCGAACCTTTTGAGTACCGAGACCGCCTGACGATGCCCAAGCTCTTGATCAACTCCGCGGGCGACGACTTCTTCCTGCCCGACAGCTCTCAGTTCTACTACTCGAAACTCCAGGGCGAGAAGCACATCCGCTACATGCCCAATACGCGGCACAACCTCGAACCCGTCGGTGTCGTCCAAAGCCTAACCGCCTTTGTGGACTCCATTGCCAACAACCGCCCGCGCCCCAACTTCGAATGGAAAGTCGACAAGAATGATGGAGCCATCGCGCTGAAGGCCCCGCAGCCGCCCACCGGCGTCAAGCTCTGGCAGATCAACAACCCTAAGAACCGGGACTTCCGCCTCACCACGACAGGCCCCAAGTGGACCTCTGAAAAGGTGGCCCTGGTCAACGGCAAGTACACCGCCCGCATCCCCAAACCAGCCGCCGGCTACACGGCGTTTTTCCTCGAGCTGACCTACGATTCCGGTGCCAAGCACCCGCACACCTTCACGACCGAAGTCAGCGTCGTGCCCAGAACCTATCCCTTCCCGGCACCCAAGCCCGGGGATGGACTACCGCCAAAACAGTAGGGGCTTTCCCTCGTGAAACCGGGGCTTTACCCTGATGGGCCTCCTCAGGCCCATCGCGTATAATAAAACGTAAATGGTCGTCCCCGTTTTATATCTCGTAGTGTCTCTACACGCACAGCTTGGCGGAGGGGTGCCCGACGAAAGCCGCGCCCCAATGGCTATCCGGGCCCAGGCGTCCGCCAAATGTCCTGTCGATGTATCGGGCCAAGCCTGGGTTGGCAAACGCACGGTCAAAGGCGGGGCAATCAAGCTCCGCGATCTGACGGGCGGGGGATTGATGGCCGCCTCCGGGATCATCCGGTTTCAATTCGCGAACGGCCGCTATTACGATCAGACGTGGAAGAGTCCGGCCCGCACCTCAGCTTACTCGGCGGCCACGATGGTGCCGGAAGCCAAAGAATTCCCCGGGGCCTTGACAGTACCGACTAAAATCGAAGGCCAAGTCCTGGGTGTCTACTTCGCCAACGGCGACACTTGCGGCGATACGGGATTGGCGCTAAAGTCCCAGCATCTCCAAGTGATCGAGAATACGCAACAGGACGCCCTGGAGGCGCTGGCACTGGCAATCGCCCTTGATCCGTCGCAGTTCGAAAAGCAACTCCATGCCGGCTTGCTGAAAACCGGGCCCTACGAACGCGAGACCGTCGCCTCGTCCAACTCATTGTTGCGCGCCCGGCTCATCTCTCCCAACGGTTCTCTGGTGCCAGAGTACAAGGAATGGATCAAGCAGTGGAACGCTTCGTTCAAGCCTGCCAAACCACTTCGCCCGACACGATCGTTGCCACAGCGCGGCCTTTAAATTCTTTGCCATCGAAAGGCGAATTACGCGACTTCGAGGGCGACTTGTTCACATCGTAGGTCCACTTCGATTTCAAGTCGAGCACGGTCAGATCGGCTGGCAGACCTGGCGTGAGCGCGCCGCGGTTCAATTTCAGGATGCCCGCCGGGCCAGTCGTGAACAATTCAATCATGCGCTTGATCGCGATGTGACCTGGCTCCACCAAGTGCTCCAGCGATAGCCCAATCGCCGTTTCGAGACCGAGGATCCCGAACGGGCAGCGCTCAAATTCCTGCATCTTGTCGGTGACGCTGTGCGGCGCGTGGTCGGTGGCGATCGCGTCGATGTAGCCCGCCTTAATACCTTCGATCATGGCGGCCACGTCGTGCGAACAGCGGATCGGGGGCTTCATCTTGTAGTTCGAATCGTAGGGGGCGATCTCTTGATCGTGCAGCGCAAAGTGGTGTGGCGTCACCTCGCAAGTGACGCGCAGCCCGCGGCGCTTGGCTTCGGCCACCATTGCGATTGCGTTGGTCGTCGATAGATGGGCCACGTGAAAGCGCGCGCCCGTCACCTCGGCCAGCAGGATGTCCCTGGCCACCATCACGTCCTCTGAACAGGCCGGAATGCCGCGCAGGCCGTAGCGCAGCGATGTGAGCCCCTCGTGCATTTCCCCGCCCGCCGAGAGATTCAAGTCCTCGCAATGATCGATGACCGGGATGTCAAAGCTGGCGGCGATCTCCATCGCCCGCCGCATCACGCGCGAGTTCATGACCGGTCGGCCGTCGTCGGAGATCGCCACCGTACCCGCCGCTTGCATCGCGCCAATCGAGGCCAGTTCCTCGCCGAGGCTGCCTTTGCTGATCGCCCCGATCGGGAACACGTTCACTTTGGCGACAGCTCTCGCACGCTCGATGATGTAGCGCGTCAGGTGCGCTGTGTCGTTCACCGGGTTGGTGTTCGGCATGCAGCAAACGCTGGTGAATCCGCCCGCCGCGGCGCACTTGGAACCGGTCTCGATCGTCTCCGAACTCTCAAAGCCGGGCTCGCGAAGATGCACGTGCATGTCTATAAAGCCTGGGGCGACGATCAAGCCGGTCGCGTCGAATTCAGCCGCCCCGCGCGCCGGAAGATTCTCACCCACGCCGCGTACGATCCCGTTTGCCAGCAGTACATCGGCCACACGATCGATGCCGTTGGCGGGGTCGATTACCCGGCCATTCCGAATCAGTAACTTTGCCATTTAGCGCAACACCTTCTCAAGCACAGCCATCCGCACGGCGATGCCGTTCTCCACTTGGCTCAGGATCACCGACCGCGCCGAATCGGCAACCTCGGTCGAGATCTCGCGGCCCCGATTCATCGGTCCCGGATGCATGACGATCGCGTCGGGTTTGGCCAAGGCCAGGTTCTCCGCACGAAGCCCATAGAAGCGCGAATACTCGCCCGCCGGGAAGCTTGTCTCGTTCTGCCGCTCCAGTTGCACGCGCAGCATCATGATGATGTCCGTGTCGCGCAACGCCTCTTTGATGTCGTAGGTGATGCTCACGCCGGGGGCGAGGCGCTTGAGCTCTTGTGGGGCCAACGGTGCCGGGCCGCAAAGGACGATGTCGACTCCGAACTTCGACAGCAAATGGATGTTTGACCGCGCCACCCTGCTGTGCACGATGTCGCCGATGATGGCCACGCGTAGTCCTTCGAGGCTGGGCCGGTTGTCCAGAATCGTCCGCGCGTCCAGCAGCGCCTGCGTTGGGTGCTCATGCTGCCCGTCGCCCGCGTTGATGATCGGCATAGGCAGGTAACGGCCCAGGAAGTGCGGCGCGCCGGAGGCGGCGTGGCGCATCACAATCGCGTCCGGCTTCATTGCGCTCAAGGTGCTGACCGTGTCGAGCAAGGTCTCGCCCTTGGAGACGCTGGAGCCCTGTGAGCTGATCGTGATCGTGTCCGCTCCCAAGCGCTTGGCAGCGATCTCAAAACTCAGCCGCGTGCGGGTGGAAGACTCAAAGAAAAGGTTGACGACCAAGCGCCCGCCCAACAGGTCGAGCCGTTTCTCGCGCTGGTTCTGAAGCGGCTGAAAGTCCTTGGCGCGCTCCAGCAACGCTTCGATCTCGGTCCGTTCCAGGGCCTCAATGTCGAGCAGGCCGTTGGCCATAGCTAAACCTTCTCGACGAGCAGGACTTTTTCGATCCCGTCGATCTCGTTGAGTTTAACCTCGATGATCTCGTTGGCGGTGGTGGGCACTTTGCGTCCGACGTAGCGCGCGTCGATGGGCAACTCGCGGTGGCCGCGATCGATCAGGCACAGCAGTTGGACCCGAGCCGGGCGGCCGTGGTCGAAGAGCGCGTCCAGTGCGGCGCGAATGGTGCGACCGGTGTAGAGAACGTCGTCGGTCAGGATGATGTCCATGCCGGTAATGTCGAAGCTGATTTCAGTCGCGTTGATGACCGGCTTGGCGCCGACGGTGGTCAGGTCGTCGCGGTAGAGATTGATGTCGAGAATGCCCACCGGCACCTCGCGCTTTTCAAGCTCATTGATTTTCTTGGCCAGTCGCTGGGCGATTGGTACCCCGCGGCGGCGGATTCCGATGAAGGCAAGTCTGGAGAGATCGTCGGACTTCTCGAGGATCTCGTGCGCCAAGCGCACCAAGGTTCGATCCATCTCCGAAGCTGACATCAACTGGGCTTTTTCGCGAGTCGCGCTCATGATTTTCTCCAAGCTAACATAGGCTGAATGAAGCGTACGTTTTTCTTGCTCTTGCCCGTCATTTTGTTGGGCGCCGACCCCGAGGCGACCCGCGTCAAATCCCTTGTAGAGGAGGCCCGCAAGGCTTGGGAGGTACCCGGTGTTGGCCTGGCGATCGTCAAAGACGACAAGACGGTTTACCTGGCCGGACACGGCGTCCGGGAGCTCGGCAAGCCGGAGCCGCTCACCGAACATTCGATCTTTCAGATCGCCAGCACGACCAAGGCGATGACCTCGGCGGGCATCGCGATGATGGTGGACGAAGGCAAGATGGGCTGGGACGACCCCGTGCGCAAGCATCTCGATTACTTCCGCCTGGCCGACCCGCATGCCGACGCGCTGGTCACCATTCGCGACATCGCATCGCACCGCACCGGCCTGCCCAGGCACGACGTGCTGTGGATCCGCACGGGCTTCCCTCGCGAGGACCTGATCCGCCGCATGGCCTTCGCCAAACCCAGCGCATCCTTTCGATCTTTGTATCAGTATCAGAACTTGATGTTCACCTCCGCTGGCGAGGCGCTTGGACACGCTAGCGGCCAGGGTTGGGATCGATTTATCAAGGAGCGCATCTTTGCTCCACTTGGCATGACGGACTCGCTGACCGCATACGCCGACATGGCGCGTGCCACCAACCGCGCCATGCCGCACACCAAAGACAAGCAGTTGCCGAAGGTGGCGCAATGGGGCAACTACGACAACATTGGCGGGGCCGGTTGCGTCGCATCGAGCGTCAGCGACCTCTCGCGATGGCTGCGCTTGCAACTAACGGGCGGCGTCTACGACGGCACGCGGCTGGTGAGCGAGAAGAATCTGCGCGAGACGCATACGCCGACGATGGTGATTCGTCCGGCGCCGTCCACAAGTGAGTTGCAGCCCGACTACACGCAAAGCAGCTACGGCATGGGTTGGCAGATCAACCACTATCGCGGGGAAATGCTGATCATGCATTCCGGCTCACTCAATGGGTTCCGGGCTTTGATCACGATGGTGCCGCGCTTGAAGATGGGCTTTGCGATCCTCGCCAATCAGAACGGAACCAACCTGAACGAGGCGCTGACCAACACATTGCTCGACGAATTTCTAGGCCTGCCCAAGGCCCGCGATTGGAACGCGCACATGCTGTCCGTCGTGCGCCGCAACGAGGAGCGCGACGCCCGGGAGAAGCGAGAGCGAGAAGAGGCTCGCAAGAAGGACACTAAGCCGTCGCTGTCGCTTAGCGCCTACGTTGGCCTCTATCGCGAAGCCGCATATGGCGACGCCAAAGTGATCTTCGAGGACGGCAAGCTTAAGATCGAATGGGCTCAGACCAAGGGGGAGCTAGAGCACTGGCAGTTCGACACATGGCAATTAAAAGACGGGATCGGTTTGGCGAATACACTAGCGACGTTTTCGCTTGACGCCAAAGGCGTGCCAGCTAAGCTCACTCTGCTCGGTCAGGATTTTGTCCGCCAGTAAAGATCGGGTAGAGCACCGGCAAGAGGAAGAGCGTCAGAAAGGTGGCGCTTGCCAAGCCGCCCACTACGACCGAGGCCAGGGGCCTTTGCACCTCTGAACCCGGCATGGTCGAGAACGCCATTGGCACAAAGCCAAAAGCCGCAACCAGCGCCGTCATCAACACTGGACGCAAACGCCGCACTGCGCCTTCTTCAACGTCGCGCATCTGGTTGATCGTGCTCACCATCACGATGCCGTTGAGCACCGCCACGCCGAACAGCGCGATGAAACCCACCGACGCCGACAAGTTCAGATTCATGCCGCGCAGCCACAACATCCCGATGCCGCCGATGGCCGAGAACGGCACCGCACATAAGATCAAGAGAGACTGCCCGACGGACCGGAAGGTCGCGTAGAGCAGGCTCATGATCAGCAGAATGGACAGCGGCAGCACCAGCGCCAGGCGCCGCGTGGCGCGGGCCTGGTTCTCAAACTGGCCGCCCCATTCGAGCGAGTAGCCGGTAGGCAGATTGAGCAACGGCTTCAGCTTGGCCTGGGCCTCGGCCACGACACCGCCCAGATCGCGCCCGCGAACGTTGAATTGCACGACGATCCGTTTCATGCCCATTTCGCGCTGGATGATCTCGGCTCCGCGGCCCGTCTCAATCTTGGCCACCTCGCCCAACCGCACTTGTTCGCCCGCGGGTGCCTTCACAAAGATTTCTCCAATGCGGCCAAGGTCCTGGCGGTACTTTGCCGGGTAGCGCAGCATGATCGGAAAGCGGCGCTGGCCCTCAATAAACTCCGACACCGGAATACCGCCGCTGGTGGCGTCGATGGCCGATTGCACGTCCTCCATTGTCAACCCATAGCGGGCCAGCGCGTCCCGGTCCGGCGTGACGCGCAACTCGGCCACACCGCTGATCACTTCGGTCTGCAGATCGGCTACACCCGGCATGCCAGTGAGCGCCTTCTCGGCTTGTTCGGCCAGCTTTTCGATGGTGGCCGTGTCCTCCCCGAAGATCTTCAATGCAACGTCCGCTTTGACTCCGGAGATCGTCTCGTCCAGACGCATCGCCATCGGCATCGTGAAGTTAAATTCGATACCCGGCATCTCTTTCAACGCCTTCTCCATCCGGTTGAGTAGCGCGTCCTTCTCGGCAGGCTTGAGCCATTTACGATCTTCCTTGAGATTGATGTAGATGTCGGCCTCGTAAACGCCCATGGCCTCGGTTGCCACATCGGGCCGGCCAAGCTTAGTTGTAACGCTGGCCACTTCTGGAAAACCCATCAAGATGCGAGCAGCCCGCTGACTGCCTTCCACGGACAGCGGAACGTTAATACCCGGCAGCTTCTTGGTCTGAATGACAATGGAGCCTTCGTCCAGCTTGGGCATAAATTCGGTGCCGATATATCCGAGACTGCCCAAGGCCAGCGCCAGAACGCCCAACGCCGCCGCAATGGTCAGCCAACGCAGGCGCATCGCCAAGCGCAACGTACTGCGATAGCCGCGCTGGACGGCGTCAAACCAGCGGAATTCCTTTTCTTCGACCTTCTTTCCCAACAAGAGACTGGCCAGCACGGGCACGGCGAACAGAGCCAGCAACAGAGAACCGGAAAGCGCCGAGACTACGGAGATCGCCATCGGCCGGAACATCCTGCCCTCAAGATCTTCGAGAAACAAGACGGGTAGATAGACGGCAATGATGATCAGGACTCCGAACAGAATCGGCTTGGCCATCTCCTGAGCAGAGGTGCGAATGACGTCGATCCGCGAGCTTTTTCCGTGGTCGTCGTGCAAGTGCCGGATGATGTTTTCCATCATCACCACCGCGCCATCGACGATCATGCCGAAGTCGATCGCGCCGAGGCTCATCAGGTTTGCACTGATGCCAAAGAACGCCATCCCCATAAACCCAAATAGCATCGAGAACGGAATCACCGCCGCGACAATCAGCGCCGCGCGAAGCTCACCCAAGAAGACAAAGAGCACTACAGCAACAAGCAGACCGGCCTCCAAGAGGTTCTTCCGCACGGTCTCGATCGTGATGTTGATCACTTCGCTTTGGTCGTAGAAAGGAACAAGTTTGGCACCGGGCGGCAAACGCACGCCCTCCAGCCGATCCTTGACGCGCTGAATTGTGGCCCGGGAATTCTCACCTCGCAGCATGATCGCCATACCGCACACCGTCTCATCCAGGCCACGGATGGTCGCACCTTGGCGCATGGCGGGCTCGATACGGACCGCGCCCACATCGCTCACCTTAACCGGAACGCCGCCGCGCTCCAGTAAAACGACCTTCTCGATATCCGAAGGTCCCTGAAAGCGTCCAAAGCCCAGAACGTTGTACTGCTCGGCCTGGTGCTCAATAAACCCACCGCCAAAATTGGCATTGCTGGCCGAAAGCCGACTCATCACGTCGCGCACCGTCAGGCCGTAGCGCGCCAGCGATTGCGGGTCCACTTCAACGGTATATTGCTTGGAGAAACCACCCCATGAGTTGACTTCGTTGATGCCCGGCACCGTACGCAGTTGCGGTCGCACCACCCAATCTTGAAGCGTTTTGCGGTCCATCAACGACAGGTTGCCGCCCTCAATCGTGTATTGATAGATCTCGCCAAAGGCCGTGGCCACGGGTCCGAGCACGGGCTCCAGGCCTTGCGGCAATCGCGAGCGAGCCTCGCGCAATCGCTCATTGATTAGTTGGCGGGCGAAGTATAGATCTACGCTGTCATCCAAGACCACCGTCACCAACGACAGACCAAGCTTTGAGATCGAACGCAAGTCGACCATCTTGGGTACGCCCATCATTGACGTCTCGATTGGGTAAGTGACCAGACGCTCGACGTCGGCCGGTGACATAGGCCCGGCCTCGGTGATCACGGTCACCTGATTGTTCGTCAGGTCGGGGAAGGCGTCCACCGGCAGCCGCACGGCGGTATACACGCCCGCGGCCGCCATGATCAGCATCAGGACCAGAATCAGCCATCGGTTGGCAAGGCAAGCTCGAATCAGAGAAGAGAGCATCTTCTAGAGGCCGGCCTCACGAAGTAATTGGCTCTTCAAGAAATAACTCCCCGAGGCGGCGACGCGTTCGCCTTCCTTCAACCCCGACAGGATCACGGCTTGGCCATTCTGAATGCGAGCCTCCACATTGCGCGGAGCAAACTTGCCGGGTGCCGTCTCGACAAACACGGCCTGTTTGCCCTCAATGTTTTGCACGGCCGCCTCAGGCAGGGCCAGCACGCTCGTCGAGGGCAAGCGCAAGCGGATGGCGGCCAACATCTCCGGCTTGAGCACGCCTTGCGAGGCGATGTCGGCGCGGATCATCAGCGTCCGGGTTGCGGGATCCAAAGTGTCTCCAAGCCGCGCGATGCGGGCGGAGAACTTGCGGTCGGGATAGGCACGCACCTCCACCTCAACCGTCAATCCAACGCGCAGATCGCGCAGGGCGCTTTCGGGGAAATTGGCTATGCACCAGAGCGAATTGCTATCGGTAATCGTGAAAGTTTCGTCGCCCAGATTGACGACCGCGCCGGGACTGATTTTGCGATCCACGACCGTGCCGGCGGCGGAGGCCTTGATGGGCACCAACTCTTCGTCCTCGTTGTGTTTGTGGCTGTGATCGGGACCCTCGTCGACGTCGGCGGCGATCTCGAGGGTCTCGGTGAGATGCTGCACTTCTTTGTCTTCGTCGGCGTGAGCCTTGCGCACCGCGCTCTCTGCTGTCTTTCGTTCGATGGTGGCTTGCTCCAACTGCGAAAGCGAAATCGATTTGAGATCGAGGAGCCGCCGCATCCGCTCTTCATTGCGCTTCATCTGTTCGAGCGCGCTCTCGGCCCGCTCACGCTCCGCTTTGGCGGAACGCAGCGCGGCCTTGGTGTCGTGGACGTCGTGCGTGTGCATTCTCGCCAGCAACTGCCCCGGTTTTACAAGGTCGCCGACCCGGGCATAGACGTGCACCACTTTCCCCGTGGCGATCGCACCGATTGAGACGGTCTTGTCGTCGTTCCACGCCAGCTTGCCCGGTGCCTCGATCGTCTGTTCGATCGACACGATTTTGGCCAAAACAATTTCGACGCTCGCGTTTTTTTGCGCCGCCGGCGACAAATCGACCGCTTCGCGATTGGGCGCGGGCGCGGAGGTAGGCGCGGGCTTCTGGCACGCGCAGATCATGATCGCTAACACCGGCATGATGATTTTCATTGGATAGATCCTGTTGCGGATTGCAACGACGCTTCTGCCTGACGCAATGACAGGACCGCGTCCAAGTACATTTGTTCAGCCTCAAGGACCTGGCGTTGCGCGTCCAGCAAGCGCAGCAGGTCGGCCCCCCCCAAGCGGTAAGCCGCCTGGGCCAAACTGGCGGTGTCCAGAGCCCGCCGCCGGATCGGTTGCACCATTGCTTCGATTTGCGATCCGCGCAACTGCACTTCACGCAAGGCACCCTCATACTCGGCCTTGATTAAGGCCTCGGTCGCCACCAGAGCGTTGCGCGCCAACCGGTCGTCGGCAGTGGCGCTGGCAATGTTCCCCTGATTCCGGTTGAAGAATGGAAGCTGCACCTGGACCCCGAAGAGCAGAGTATCGAATTCGCGCGACCGCTTGTAGCCGCCCACGCCATCGACGTTGGGAGTGGCTATGGCCCGCTCCAACCCAATTTGCGCGCCCGCCACTTCGATGATCTGCCGCGCCAGTTGGGCCTCGGCTCGCTGCTCCAGCGCCGCAAACACCGTTACGTTGGCAAAACTGGCCGGGGCGGCGGCCAGCGGTGAATCCAGAGTGATCGTCTCAATCTCGCTGCGGCCCATCTCGCGTTGCAGCCGGATCGACTGCAATTGCGCGTCAATCCTGGCGCTGTTGGCCGCAAGCGCGATCTTCTGCTCTTCCAGTTGTACACGCAGCAGATCGGCTTCGGCCATTGCTCCTTCTTTGACGCGATTGCGGTGGAATTCCACAAGTTCGCCAAAGCGCGCCAAGGCCAGTTGCAGCATCGCTTCGCGCTCTCGATTGCCGAGGGCATCCCAATACGCGGCGCGCACCTTGGCCGCAATCATCTGCTTGAGCAGCGTGACCTCAATCTCCGCCCGGCGTTGATTCGCGGTCGCCAGATCGACGCGGCGCGCCCGCTTGGACGCCGTCTCAAAGGTTTGTTGCAGGTAGAGGAAATGATCGGAGTCCTGCCAGAAGCGATGCCCGGGAGACTGCCACGCGCGAAAATCCTCGCTCTGATAGATGAGGAGGGGATTCGGTCGAAGCCCCGCCTGCTGGGCTTTTCCGGCAGATGACTCGATGCGATTGACGGCGCTGGCCAGGAGTGGATGCTTGGTTAGGGCTTCTTCCAGCGCATCCTTGAGTGTGATCGATCTTGCGCGGGGGGGCGAGGCAAGCAACGTGAAGACAAGAACGAAATAGAGTGGCTTCAACCTCTTCAGGGTATAACAGCGGCTATCAGCAGAGCGGCTAAAGTTCGTCTTCGCCCACTTGGTAACGCAGCGCGGCTCGCAGAATCTGGTAGTCGTAGCGCGCGCTCGCCCCGGCCACTTCAGCGGCGGTCCGATTCAACTGTGCCTGACTCAATTCAACGATGGAACCCAAGCCCAGTTCGTAACGTGTCTGCGCCAAATCCAGGCTGAGCCGCGCCTGAGCCAGGAACTCGGCTGTCAATTTCAGTCGCTCATGGGCGTTGCGCGCGCCCACGTATGCGTTACGAACATCGCGAGCAATACGGTTGCGCTGATCGTCGCGAAGATTCTCAATCGCGCGCACGCGAAGGGCGGCTTCGCGTTGGCGCGATTCGAATAGATGCCCGTTGAAGACCGGGATCGAAACATTGAAGCCGGCAGCCCCATAATGCGTGGGGAAGTTGCCTTGCGCCCATGGCAAGGTGCCCACAACGCCTTGTACGGACAAGGTCGGCCAGTAGAGCGTCTTTTCGGCAGCCAGGGTTTGGCCCGCAGCCTTCAGCTCCAGACCCGTTTGCGCGAGCTCAGGCCGTTGCGCCAAGGCCTTCGCCACCAAGACTTCGACATCGGGGGGCAAAGCATCGTCCACCGAGCGATCGTCAATGCCGTAGCTGCGCCGGTCGCGCAGGCCGAGGGCCGCGGTCAAGTCAGACTCCGATGCTTCAATTTCACTTTGCCCGCGCGACAGCAGTAGCTGCGCGTCCGAGAGATTCACCTTCGCAAAACTGACATCGAGCGTCGATCTCAATTGGCTCTGCGCCAATGTGCTGATCTGATCGACAATCAGTTGCCGCGCACGCACGGTCTCTTCAGCTACTTTGGTCAATTCCCTTGCCCGCAGCAGCGAGTAGTAGGCCCGCTCGACGCCCGCCAATACTTGCAAGCGCGCGGACTTCACTCCCTCACGCTGCGCGGTTGCCCGCGTCAACGCCGCGTCGGCCTGCAGACGAGTGCGACCGAAGTCGCTCAGCAACTGCGTAAGGTTTACGCCCGCGCCGACTCGCGACACCAAGAGAGAAGACACCAGACCGGCAATCGCCAGGCGGCTGTTGTCGTCAGCCACAGCGGCAGTGAAGCCGCCTGAAAGTTGCGGCAGCAGAGTCGAGCGGATCTGTTTGCTGGTTTCGAGGGCGGCCTGCGCCGAGGCGTCCAGGGAGGCCAGCGCTGGATGATTGCGCAAGGCCATGGCGCGCGCCTCCTCAAGAGTCAGCTTCATCTCTTGCGCGAGGCACAAGTGCGAAGCCAGCAGAACGAGGAAAATTCTCATGAGGCAATCTCCCGCGAAGGATGCGCGAGCACGTAAGCGACCGGCACAACAAAGATCGTAAAGACCACCGACACCGCCAGGCCGCCCAGCAGTGCGCGAGCCAAGGGCGCATAAGCTTCGCTTCCCCGCCCCAGCTTTAGCGCCATTGGCAGGAGGCCGAGGATGGTTGCCAGCGAAGTCATGAGCACCGGGCGAAGCCGCGCCTTGGCTGACGTGAGCGCGGCCTCGCGCGCCCGCAGCCCCTCGCTGACAAGATGGCGCGCAAACTCCACAATCAGGATGCTGTTGGAGACAGAGATGCCCACCAGCATCACCACTCCCATCAGCGACATCACATTCACCGTCGTATCCGTCACCCACAGAGTGAGCAGGACACCGGAGATTCCAGGCGGCACAGCGAGCAAAATCAACAAAGGATCGAGGAAACTGGAGAACTGTGCCACCAGGATCAGATAGAGCAACGCCGTCGCCAGAATCAGCCCCAACCCAAAGCTGCGAAAGCTCTGGCGCATGCCTTGGACCGACCCGCGCAGATCCACACTCACTCCGTCGGGCAGCTTGACGCCCGCCACAACTTCATCGATGCGCGACGCCAATTCTCCCAAGGCCTCAGTCTCCGGGCGGACGTAAATGTCGATGGAGCGGCGAAGTTGGTAGTGAGCAATCTCCGTTGGTGTTTGTAGCGCAGAGATCTTACTGACTGCGTCCAGCCGCGCCGGGTTTTGGCTCCCTGGACCGCGCAGGGTGATCGCCTTCATGTCCTGCAAGGTCTCAATCTGCTTTTCGGTGTACTGAACGGTGAGGAGATAATCTTGGCCGCTTCTGGGGTCGACCCAAAAGCTGGGCGCGATCATCTGGTTGGAGCTCAAGGCTGTGACCACGTTCTGCACCACTTCCTGTTGAGTGAGGCCAAGCTCGGCCGCGCGGGTGCGATCCACCTCCATGCTTAACGCGGGGTAGTCGAGATCCTGAGGCAAGAACACATCGGCGACGTTTGGCAGCTTGCGGATTCGCGCCGCAAGGTCCACCGCCTGATCGTAATCGCGACGCAGGTTTGACCCCGACACCTGCACGTCGATGGGCGCGGCCATGCCCATATTCAGAACGGCGTCCACCAGCCCGCCGGACTGGAAGTACACGCTCAGCTCGGGCAATTCCGCGTCCAAGCGCCGCTTCATCCGCGACATGTATTCATAGCTGCCCACGCGATGCTCGGTTTTGAGCGCCACCTGCATGAAGCCTGTGTGGGGCCCGGAATTTGGCGAGTAGATCGACGAGATGTCACCGTTGACGCCAAGATTGGCGACGATCAATTCAAGCTCGTCGGTCGGCACGACCTGCCGCACCACCGCCTCAACGCGGGCGAACAGTGCGTTGGTCAATTCGATGCGCGTTCCCGACGGCGCCTTAATATTCATGACAAACTGCCCGGGGTCGGTACGAGGAAAGAAGCTCACGCCGAGAAACGGATAGAACCCAAGGCTGGCAATGAACAACAAAGTTGCGATGGCGATGGTCCATCGGGGGAAGTCCGCCGCTTTGCTTGCGGCGAGGTGATAGCGATGAAGCAGCTTGGCAAAGCCGCGATTGAACCCGATGTTGAAGCGTGCAAACAGACCCTGCGGATGGCCTTCGCTATCGCCATGGCTGGCGGACTTGATGTAGCGCGCGCAAAACATGGGCACGACGGTCATGGCGACAAAATACGATGCCGCCAAGGAGAGCACCACGGCCAAAGCCAGCGCCGTGAACAAGTATTTGCTTACTCCGAAGAGAAAGGTTACCGGGAAGAAGACAACGGCTGTGGCCAGGGTCGCCGCCAAGACGGGCAAGGCCACTTCCTGGCCGCCCAGTTCGGCCGCCGTTACCGGGTCTTCCCCCATCTCCAAATGCCGGTAAATGTTTTCGAGCACCACCACTGAGTTGTCGATCAATCGCGAAAACGCCAACGCCAGCCCCCCAAGCACCATCGAATTGATGCTGGCCCCAAAGGCCTGCAATAGAAGAAAGGCCGCCAACGCCGAGATGGGAATCGAGAAGCAGACCGCCACGGTTGCACGGAAGCTTCCGAGAAAAACCAGGATCATCGCCGAAGTTAGAAATAGGCCGATCGCTCCCTCGTGCACCAGCGTTTCGATGGCCGTCTTGACGAACTCGGATTGATCGAAGACGACCTTGCTCTTGAGCTCGCGCGGGATATCGACCAGCTTGGCCACCACAGCCTTGATCCCGTCGACGACCTCGATCGTGTTCGTGTCGCCGCCTTGCTTCAAGATCGGAAGGTAGACCGACTTCTGCCCGTCGACGCTGACGATGTTGGTCTGGATCGTGTGTGAGTCCGCCGTCTTGGCCACGTCCTTCACGCGGACGATCGATCCGTTGACGGCCTTCAACGGCACCGCATCGATTTCGGCCGTTGAGGCGAGCAGTGAGTTCGACTGCACGTTGTAGTCGCGCGGACCGATCTTTACCGACCCCGCCGGGAGAATCAGATTTGCCGAGTTCAAGCCGCGCACCAAGTCCATGAGCGACATCTGATAGCCTTCGAGGCGGCTGGGATCGGCGTAGACCATGATCTGGCGGAAGGGGCCGCCGAAGGGCTGCGGGATGCTGGCTCCGGGCACGACGGCCAGTTGTGCGCGAACGACGTTGTTGCCCAAGTCGCGCAGCTTTGTTTCGTCGAGTCCGTCGCCTGAAAGCGTTACGAGGCAGACTGGCAGGCTGGAGGCCTCAAACTTCAAAACGATCGGCGGGAGGGTACCGGGCGGGAGGCGGCGAATGTTCGCCATCGCAAGCGTGGAGATTGCTCCGACAGCCGCGTCGCCGTTCGATCCAGGTTGGAAGAAAATCTTGATGAGGCTAACGCCGCCGAGCGAGCGCGATTCGACATGCTCAATATTCGGCGCCAACGTGAAGAAGCGCTCGTATCGCGCCGTGATCGAAGTCTCGATCTGATCGGGTGACATGCCGCTGAAAAAAGTGGCGACAACGACGACCGGGATGTTCATCGACGGAAACAAGTCCACCGGCATCCGCACCAGCGCCGAGGCACCCAGGAGGCAGATCGCCAGGCACATCACCACGATGAAGTAGGGAGTGCGAATCGCGAAGCGAGACATCTACTTCGAAGCCCCCGCCAAGTGCGGCGTCACCTTGGTGCCCGCCTTTAGCTGTCCACGACCGCTCAACACAAACAGATCACCTTCGGCGACACCGGAGAGCACCTCGGCCACCTCCGCAGTCTCGCTGCCGATCTTCAAAGTCTCCGTCTTCAGCACACCGTCCTTGGAGATCCGCATTGCCTGCCGTGTCTCGCCCGCGCCGTCCAAGGCCATCAGAGGCAGGACGATGGCATCAGGCTTGGATTCGAGCCGGATCGTCACTTCGGCAAACATCCCCGGCTTAATGGCAAAGCCTGGGTTTTGCACGTCCACCTGAGCCATCATGGTTCGCGTGGACATTTGCAGTTGACTGCTGTAGCGATTGATCTGCGCATTGATTTCGCGGCCCAGGCTGGGCACCGCGATCCGCACCGGAAAGCCGACCTTGACCAAGGCGACCGCCGATTCTGGAATCGGAAGTTCGAGGCGCAAGACGCTGTCCTGTGCCAGGCGAACGACAGGCATGACGTTGGTCTGCGAGCTTGTGCCCGCTTGCACCATCGCGCCGATTTCAGCGTAGCGGCGCGAGATCACGCCGGCAAAGGGCGCGGTTACGCGCGTGTAGTTCATCAGGGTGTTTACGCGCGACTGTTCGGCTTTGAATACCTGCACACCTTGTTCAGAGGCAGTGAGCGCGGCCTTGGCCCCGGACAACTGCGCGGCAGCCTCCAAGGCACGGGCGTTGGCTGAATCGATCTCCTGCTGCGCCAGTAGGCCGGGCCGTTGCCTGGCGACGTTGAAGAGACGATCGGCGTTCAACTGGGCAAGTTGACTGGCACTTTCGGCCCGCTTTACGTCTTGCCTTGCCCGAAGCACCTCGGCGTCGGAGCGGCGCAAGGTTGCCCCGGCGCGGGAGGCATCGTCCGCCATCTCCGGCACCTCCAAGGTCGCCAACACTTGCCCCGTCGACACACGATCCCCAAGGTCGACATTGATCTGCTTGACGTAGCCCGACACCTTGGCCATCAGGTCGATTTCGCGATAAGGCCGGAACTCTGCCACCAGGCGCAGATTGCGGTCAACAGCTTGGCGGGATGCATGCGCAGTTGCAACCACGACAGGCACTTCTTTGACCGTTGGGGCCTCTCGATTGCGGGCACAACCCGCCAGCAATAAAAGCAGGAGAGCCACACTAATTCGATTAAGCATTTTTCTTTATTTTGATCCAGTCGGGGAAGGTCGTCAACAAAAAAACAAGTCTTCGGCTAGACGTTGCCCTTCTTCATCTCGGCGGCGAGGTAATCGGTGGCCCGCCACGCCAAGGCGAGGATCGTGAGGGTTGGATTCTTCTCGCTCGCGGTAGTGAAGCTGGACCCGTCGACAACGAAGAGGTTCTTCACGTCGTGCGCCTGGTTGTGGGAGTTGAGCGCGCTGCGCTTGGGGTCGCTACCCATGCGGCAGGTGCCATGCTCATGGATCGCGCTGCCCAGCTTGTCGATCCAGCCGTACTCGTATGGCATGATTTCGGCCTTGGCCGCTGTCATGATCTCGAGCGCTGTATCGTACATGTCCTTGATCATGGTGCGCTCATTCTCTTTGATCTTGTAGTCGATGACGGGCACCGGGATGCCCCACTTGTCCTTCTTCTTCGCGTCAAGCGTTATGCGGTTGTCGGCATAGGGCAGGACCTCGCCATAAGGATGCATTGCCACCAGCGCCGGAAAGTGGCGCTTGACGTTCTCCTTGTAGCCCTTGCCGAAACCAGGAAGCACCTTGGCATAGGACACGCCGGGCTGCGCGCCGGTGTTCCAGAATTGGCTGCCGTAGCCACGTAGATATTTCCGCGATTTGGATTGGCCCGCCCAACGCGGCATGTAGATATGCTCGCCGCCGATGCCGTCGTCGTTCTGCGTTTTCTTACCCATCAGTTCAGGCGCAAAACCATAGATGTGGAAGCGCACCTGCTCGCATAGATAGCGTCCGATAACGTCGCTGGAGTTGGCGATGCCGTTTGGATATTGGCCCGACTTGGAGTTCAAGAGGATGCGTGTCGAATCGACGCAACTGGCCGCCATGATCACGATGCGCGCCTTGACTTCCTCGGCCATGCCCGTGTTGCGATCGAAAAAATGCACGCCGTCCGCCATGCCTTTGTCGTTTACCGTCACGTGCGAGACGACAGCGTTGTCACGAATTTGCAAGCGCCCAGTGAGAGCGGCGGGTTCGAGCAGGTAGTCGGTGGAATTGAAGAAGGCGGCCACGTCGCAGCCCTTGCCGCAGGCGCCGCAATAGTGGCAGGGAGTGCGTCCGTTGTGTTCCTTGGTGAGCACAGCGCGCCGCTGGTTGGTGACGGAGATGCCGATCCCTTTGGCCGCCTTGCGCAGCAACTGCTCACCGCAGCGTGGGGCGGGCGGAGGCAGGTGGTTCTTGGACCCGGGCAGAAACTCGGATTCGTCATTGCCGCCGCAAACGCCGATCAATTGTTCGACCTGGTCGTAGTACGGCGCGATGTCGGCGTAGTGAATCGGCCAAGGGATCTCATGGCCGTCGCGCGCGGGCTCTTGCAGATTTGCTTCGGCGTAGCGCAGCGCCACGCGGCCCCAAATGTTGGTCTTGCCGCCGCGACCCCAAACGCGCCACAAATCGAATTCCTGGTTGTTGGGCGTGTCGTAGGGTTGCTCATCTTTGCTAAGAAGAAATTGCGGTGGCTTCTGACCTTTGCGTGTGCGGGTGCGCGCTTCCCACGGTCGGACGTGTGACCAGAAACTGCCGCGGCTGAATTTCTGCCCGGCGTCCAGCACCAGGACGTTTACACCTTGACGCGTCAGGTTCCAGGCGGCCATGCCGCCCGCCGCGCCCGATCCGACGATCACGACGTCATAGCGCTTGGCCGCCAGCTTGATCTGAGAAGTGTTGGGTGTTTGCATAGGGCTGTGAGAGGCTTAAATCAGGACTATATCAAAGGTGAAAATCATCGTTCTCCTCGGTTGCGCTCTCGTCGCTTGCGCGCAGGAATTTGACAGCAACTTCGAGACGATGCTTGTGGAAGTGAACCGATCGCGCTACGACAAGGCGCTCGTGCAACTGTTCCCGGTGCAAAATGAAATCCGCAACGCGCTGAATGGCAAGTTCCCAGCGATGGACACGGGGCTGCGGGACCGCATTGTTGAGATGGCCAACCCGAGTGCCGTTCTGAGCACGATTGCGCTGCTGCGCACGCTGATAAACGCGAAGAAATACGAGGACGCCAACGCCCAGGCATTTCTTCTCGGCATTGGACTGAGTGGGCTGTGGACGCAGTTGCCCGCCTATCGCAAGTTCGACTTCGCCAAGCAAGATTTTGCCGAAGCACCCAACGCCAATACGCTGCGAATGTTGGGATACGCGGCCGTTGACGCGCGCGAGTGGGAGGCGGCGCGCAAGGCGTACACAGAGTTGCTTGCAACTCCGAAGCTAGCCTACCAGTCGGCGCTGACAATCCGCGGGCTGGTGGAATTGGGTCAAGGCAACCTGCTGGCCGCTGAGAAGACGCTGATTGAATCGGCTAAATTTCCAATCGGCGCGGCGGGACCCAACCTGCGTCTGGCCCGCGCGCTGCTGGATCTGGATAAGCGGGGCGTCGTGGATCAATTCCTAGCGGCGCTGGAGAAGTCCACCTGGCCACAGAGGTCGAAAGCGGCGGATTGGCGCAAGGAACTGGCGGCGGGGCGGAGGCCTGATTTTGGTTTCTTGAATCCGACGAACTAGATCTGATGCTCGGGGTGAGTGCAGCCCTTAAACTCGGCCATCGGCTTGGCCGCGTCCCATTCGAGCTCGGTCATCAGGCCTTCCTTGGTCGAGTAGTAAGCGTCGACGGTTGCGTCTTTCAAGACCTGAAAGAACTTTGACTTCCCCGCCAGTTCGGCCATCACCGCCGCTTGGTTGTCCTCGCCAGCGTCGGCGAAATCGGAGTTGAACATGCTTCGCGAGATGCTGTTGGCCTCGGCGATCCCGGCGGACCAGAGCGGCTTCTGCGCCCTGCGCGCCGCCAAATTCTCATCGATGATCTCGTGTACTTTTGCGTCGCGCGCGCCAGGCGTTTTCGTACGCGGGATGATCGTCTCGCACAAGGATCCGAGCGTCTTCAACTCGATCGGCGACAGCACCTGGGGCACATAGGCGACAGGCGTTTCTGGGGTTTGCTCCTCGTGCACGTGAACGTGCGGAGTATCGTCGGCGGCGGCCAGCGCGCCGGCTCCAGCGATGCCAATCAGAATTTCACGGCGCGAGTTTCGCATTTGTCCGAGATTGTATCAACTAGTCCTGGGTGAAGATGGCGTCCACCGGGATCGCTGCGCCGCCGAAGGCCGCCAGCGAAACCGTATCGCCCTTCCGATAAAAGCGCGTTGGCGTGGTGTTCGACAACACTCGCACTTCGCCGATCTCGGCGTCAATCACCCAGAACTCAATCGCACCGGTCTCCAAGCAGAGGCGCTCCTTAGAATCCATCGCCTGCGCGGTGTTGGTCGGCGACAGCACCTCAACCACTAGCTCCGGCGAGCCGTGGAGATTGTCGTCGAGATCGACCGTCTCAAACCTGGCCTTCACAACGAACGCCACATCCGCAACGCGACAATCGTGCTCCCGCACCGGGCGGAAAGCGAATTCGCTGTCCACTTCGCCGAATTGACTCAATCGCGATTCAAGCAGCTTGCGAATCCGCTTCTGGATCGCCGCGTGCCGTACTTTTGGTGGCGCAACTTGCACGACCGCTCCGTCAT
>JANXUM010000166.1 GCA_025356215.1 Bryobacter sp.
TTCCCGGGCCACACCGGGTGCCGAAGCGATTTTCGAGGGGTCGGCGCCGGTATCGATGCCCGGGGAGCTATTGAAAGCAAGCGGACAGGCTCGCTTTTTCTGGATTCTCATTCGGACGCTCACCGCAATCTTGATCGTGCCGGTGTGCGAAGAGCTCGCTTTTCGCGGCTACCTGTTGCGTAGACTGGTGGCAGAAGATTTTGAGGCGGTGGGGTTTGAGCGGGTTGGAGCCGTATCGATCGCGCTGTCGTCGCTGTGTTTTGGGCTGATGCATGGGGAACGTTGGCTGGTGGGGACTATTGCCGGGGCGCTGTTTGCCTTGGCGATTCGCAGGAGAGGCAGCATCGCAGACGCAGTGAGCGCGCATGCGGTGGCAAATGCATTGCTTGCGGCGTCCGTACTGATTTGGGATCAGTGGCGCTTTTGGTAGGAAAGCGAGTTAGAGGAGTTCGACGTTATCGACAGGGTTTAGCTTTTAGAAGATTCCTCCGATAACCTCTCGAGGGTAAGAATACGCGGTAACTTTCGGCCAGCGCGGGTGTTCAGACACGTGTAGGAGGGAATGGCGATATGAATACGGGGATCAAGCAAAGCATTGCCGCGCTGCTCACGGTGCTTCTGGCCAGTTCGGCCAGCTGGGCGCAGGACGCCATACCGAGCGTAGATGGGTTGCTCGCCGAAGCGAACTGTCTGTACTTCGCCAATCAAGCAAAGTTTAAGACAATCGTGAAAGACGGCAAGGCCGTGCCCGGCAGCGGCGCGCCCAGTGCTTTGGGCCTTGCCACGGACGAGGTCTCCCGGCAACTCGGCTACATGTCGCAAATTGTGCCGCAAATTGTGCCGCCTGGGTCCCGCACCTACGACTTCCAGAACACCAGCAACCTGGGCCTCATCGACCAATACATCTTCCAGAAGATCCAACAGACGGGGGCCACGCCAGCCGCCCGTAGCTCGGACGCGGAATTCTGCCGTCGCGTCTCGCTCGATCTCACCGGTCGCATCCCCACGCCCGACCGCCTTCTCGCCTTTCTCGCCGACCCGAGCGCCGAAAAGCGCGCCAACTATATCGAAGAGCTCCTGCGCAGTTCCTATTGGGTGGACAAGTGGACGATGTTCTTCGGCGATCTTTACAAGAACAACTCCCGAAACACGCAAATCCCCCGCTATGCCGAGGGCGTCAAAGCTTTCTACGATTACACCCGCGCCAGCCTGACCGCGAATAAGCCCTACGACCAGATGGCCCGCGAGCTGATCACCGCAACCGGCGATGACAGCTACAGCAAAGGCGAACTCAATTACATCGTCGGCGGCGTTGTCACCGGCGGCCCCGTCCAGGACATCTGGGATCAGCAAACCGTCAGTATCACTTCTACCTTTCTCGGCATCTCCCACACCAACTGCCTGCTCTGCCACAACGGTCGCGGACATCTCGATACGCTCAGTCTCTGGGGGAAGAGCACCACCCGCCAGCAGGCGTGGGGCCTCTCGGCGTACCTCTCGCACACCCGCACCTACAAGATTCCGCTGGTTCAGGGCCAGGCAAAAGGCTATTGGTCGGTGGGGGACACTTACAAAACCGACTACCCGCTCAACACAACAAGCGGCAATCGGCCGCTACGCGCTCCGTCCACTGGCGCCTCGGCCCTCGTCGCGCCGCAATACCTCTGGAACGCGAGCAAGCCCAGCCCCGGCGAAAACTACCGGGTTGCTCTCGCTCGCACCGTTACCAGCGACTTCCAATTCGCGCGCGCCACGGTCAACTATATGTGGGAGTACTTTTATGGTCGCGGCCTCGTCAGCCCCAGCGATCAATTCGATCCAGCGCGCCTGGACCCTGACAATCCACCGCCAGACCCCTGGACCCTCCAACCGACTCACCCGGAGCTGCTGCGCGCCCTCGCCCAAGCCTTCATCGACAACAAATACGACCTGAAATGGCTCATGCGCCAGATCGTCAATTCCGATTCGTATCAACTGAGTTCCCGCTATGACCCCGCCAAGTGGAACGCCGCCTGGGAGCCATTATTCGCCCGCAAGTTCGTCCGCCGGCTGTGGGCCGAAGAAGTGCACGACGCCCTGCAACTGTCCACTAACATCATCAACAACTACAACATTCCCATCTTCGGCCAAACCCAGTGGGCGATGCAGTTCCCGGAGCCGATTGGTACGCCGGCTGGCATCTCCGGCTCGGCGTCGATCCAGAACTTTCTCGATTCCTTCCTTCGCGGCAATCGCGATGACGACCCCCGACGCGACGATGGCAGCATCAGCCAGGCCCTGTCGATGATGAACGACAACTTCATCATGACCCGGATGCAATCCAACGGCCCGGCAACCAGCTTGCTGGTCAAGAACCTGCCGCTTGCCAACGATGCCTTGGTCACCAACCTCTTTCTCGCCGTGCTCAGCCGCTACCCCACCGACGCGGAAAAGCAAAGCGCCATCGCCAACCTTTCCA
>JANXUM010000178.1 GCA_025356215.1 Bryobacter sp.
CCCGTTGCGCAAGAATTCGAGATGCACTAGCCCTCCTTTCAAGAGTCGTTCGGATAAGTCGTCAGGCGAGGAAAAGTACTCGCCATCGATTCCAATTATGACGTCTCCCGGCAACAAGGACGCAACTTGGGCTTTGCCGCCGGGCACTACTTCTTGGATGCGCAAACCGACGGCGCGATTCGCGGCGACTTGCAGCGGAACCGCCTCCACTGTTATGCCTAAAATTGGCGGGGGCGCCGGGCGCAGTGCGCGCTCCACAAACGGCACGACCTCGTTGGACGGCACCGCGAGGCCAAGCTGCCCGGCAACCATCGTATTGATCCCGATCACCTCGCCCTCGGCGTTGGCCAGCGCGCCACCGGAGTTGCCGGGAGCCAAACGGATACTGGCCTGAACCCAATTTTGATTGCCGACGCCGCGCAGGGGCCCCACGCCGTGAACCACTCCCGTTGAGAGCGCGCCGACAAAGCCCAACGGATTGCCGACTGCGACGACAACCTCTCCGCTGCGCAAGCGGCTCGAGTCCGCCCAGCGCGGTACCGGCATTTCCGCGCGTTGCACTCGAAGAAGGGCCAGATCGCGGCGCGAATCGCGACGCAGGACCGTGGCTTGCGACGTCGCGCCGTCCCAGAATTCCACTTCGATATCCGCTCCGGTCACGACGTGGGCGTTCGACACGATGCGACCGTCACCGCTCCACACCACGCCCGAGCCTTGGCCCCCGCGTCCGCCATCGACGCGCACTTGCACGGTCGAGCGGCGCAACTGCTCGGCGATTTCCCCGAAGGCGGCGGCGCTCACGCCGAGATCCTGACTTGGGGGCGCTGGCCAATCTCCACGCTCAGTTCCAACTCCTGGCCAGCGCGATAAATTCTCAGCGGGATCTGTTTGCCAACGTGAGGCGGCTCCAAAAATTCCTGGATGTTCGCGAAGTCGCGCGCCGGCTGCCCACCCATAGCCAAAATGACGTCGCCCACCATCAGTTGAGCCGCGGACGAGGGGGAGTCGGCCTCAACGCTCAGGACAATCATCCCGGCTGGGTTGGGAACCGGCTGAAGGCCGACGCCTAGGTAGCCCCGCGAGACGCCTCCGTAGGATTCAACTGTGGAGACGAAGTGATTGAGGTTCGAAGCCGGGATGACAATGGCGGCCCCGCGCACCAAAGCGCCGGTAATGAGACCAAGAATGGCGCCGTCGGCGCGCAAGGCAACGCTGCCTGAGAGCCCCGGATGCAGCCCAATATCGAGACGAAGAAAATGATCCAGCTTGCCACCCTTCCAGGTGCGCCACGGGCCGGAGAGCGCGCTCACCATGCCGAGAGTGGCGTTGGGGCCGGTTTCCGCCGAGCGTGAAACCCCAATGACGAGTTCACCCAGGGTCGCCCCATCGGCAAGAGTAAGCGGGCCTGCGGGGCCGAAGGGGGCTTCAAGCTGCAACAGAGCAAGATCGCTTCCGGGATCGCGGCCGAGGAGGGAGGCGGCCGCAATTTCTCCGGAAGGTAGGAGGATTTGAATCTCTCCATCTATATCGACGCCGTGATCGACCGTAAGGATGCGGGTTGCATCGATTAAAACTCCGCTCTGCACCCCTTTTCCCCGGGCCGAAACGGCGACTACATAGGGGGCGGCGTGCTCGACGATTTCGGCGAGCGACTGGCTCAGTTCAATCAATGGATTGTGCATGTTACTCCGGGTAGAGCGGTTGCTCTGAAACCTAGAATGCCTTGTCCGGCGGGGAAAAGCGTCGGCCAATCGAGTAGGAGCGGGACTGGACGAATGGCTAGGGTCGTTTACACTAAAGTCAGACTTATGGCTACGGACGTGAAACAACAAACGGCGACCGCCGCCCCGACGCAAGGCTGGGCCTTACCTGTGCTCCTAACATGGCTGGCCCCGGGAGCCGGATATTTTTTACTCAAAACACCTGTGCGTGGCGCGCTGATGGGCGGGACTTCGCTACTGATGTTCTTGTTGGGATTGGCCATGCGCGGAAGTTTTTTTGAAGCGCAAACGGGCGATATGCTGACCACCGTAATCTATTGCGGCGGCTTCCTATGCAACGTGGCAACGGGGAGTCTGTACTTTCTGGCTAAGGCTTTTGGCTACAACGCCCCCGACGTGGCGGGCCATGTAGTCGACTATGGGTCGAAGTTCTTGGTGGCCGCCGGCTTGGTGAATGTGCTGGCAATGGTGGACATCTACGAGATCGCCAAAGGAAAGAAGAGCTAGACATGCCAAAGATCGCGTTGTCACACTTTGAAATGGCGATTTTGTTCTCGCTGTTCACCAGCGTCGCGCTGGGCATCTCCGGGAAAACGGGGAAGCAGGAGCAAATTCGCTACACGCTCTACTGCTTTGGGTCCTTTGTGCTGGCGCTGTTTGGGATTAGCTGGTTGATGTACTTCGGCCACCGCTAGGGGGCTTTGGTCGGCAGGATCGTTTTCTCGGAAAGCTTGCGGTAAGCGCCGAGTTTTTGATCGGCCAGATCAGGACGCCGAATGCTGAGGCTTTCGACGACAGCGCCATCGGCGGCGGGCTTAACCGTGAGCAATTGCTGCTCACGCAGCTTGAGTTGGCCGTCCGCGGCACGCCCCGGCGCGGCAACGCCGTAGATCGTGATTTCGCTCGTGCTGGACCCGTCCGGGTTGCGCATCTCCACCGTCACTCGTTGACCGCTCAGTTCCATTTTGCCCGTAGCCGCGTTGCGATACTCATTTGACACCTCGCGCACGTTAGTACCGTCCGGAGCGCGCTCTTTCGATTCCCGCACGGCCTCGATAAAGCGGCCGCTGGCGTCAGGTACGTAAACGGAGCGGACGGTCGATTCGCGCCCGGGCCCAGCAGTCGTGG
>JANXUM010000259.1 GCA_025356215.1 Bryobacter sp.
CGGCGTCGCCGTTGCGCGAGGGGATCTTGGTGGCGAGGTAGATGTCTTTGCGGCGCGCGCCGAGGGCTTTACCGACGCGGGTCTCGCTCAGGCCTGCGCCATAGTCGTAAGCGGTGTCGAAGTAAGTGATACCAAGATCGAGCGCCTTGTGAATGACTGCAGTCGCCTCGTCTTCGGTCTTGTACGAGAGGAAGCGGCTGCCGCAACCGAAGGCCAGAATCGAGATGCGCTGGCCGGTGTGGCTGAAGGCGCGGGTGGGCATGGCGGGGGCGGCGTTGAGGGCAACGGCGGCGGCGGAAGTTCCGATGAAAGTGCGGCGGGTGTGACTCATGAGTCTTCTTCTGCGAGCAAGTGTAACACCACGTTGCGTCGATGCGGATTGGCGCGGTGTTCGAAGAGATAGACGCCTTGCCATGTGCCCAGAGTCAACCGACTGCGGTCGATGGGGATGCTTAGGTTGACTCCGGAGACTAGAGTACCGATGTGCTGCACGGCATCGGAATACACTGTGAGCATGTACGCGAAATGGTTGATTGCGCTGCTTTGCCTGTCGCTGGGCGCGACGGACGTCGTCAAAGAAGCTGACCCCAAGGTGTTGACGGCGATCGTATCGTTTCTGGCCAGCGACGCTTTGGAGGGGCGCGATACCCCGTCGACTGGACTTACAGTGGCCGGTGAGTATATCGCCAGTGAGTTCCGCCGCAGCGGCATCCGGCCGGTGGTGGACGGGACCTACTTCCAGGACGCTCATGCGGTCGTCCGGAGGGTGGTGCGGGAGGGTTTTGAGCTTAGCTTCCGGGATGGTGAGAAGACTCTCAACGTCGGTCTGGAGAAGGCGCTATGGAACGCGGGTCCGAAGCTGGAGTTGACCAATGCTGCTGTGCGGAAGCTCGCCTTTGCCGACCTGAAGGATTTTAGCGCCGCGAGTGTCGAGCCTGTGGTGTTGCTGTCCGGGCCCGTGACCGGGGCGGGCGGGGCGCTACAGCTGATCAATGGGCTGGCGGCGAAGGGTGCCAAACTGATCGTGTTGCTGGGGATACCGGCTCCGCTCGCGCAGGTGGGACTGGAGTTTGACGGCAAGAGTGACTCGGGCCCGGTGTTGTTCAGAACGACCGAGGGGGGCGTTGAGGAATTTCTAAAGGCGGCTGGCCCGTTGACAGCCACCGTGAAGTTAGCCGAGGCGAGCCGCAAAGCCGAGACAGTCCGCAACGTGGTTGGATTGTTGCCGGGCAGCGACCCGAAGTTGCGGGACGAATATCTTGTGGTCAGCGCTCACTACGATCATCTCGGGACCCGCGCGCATGAAGCAGGGGACAACATCTACAACGGGGCCAACGACGACGCCAGCGGCACGGCGAGCATGATTGAGACGGCACACTTACTGGCTGGCATGAAGCCCAGGCGGAGTATCTTGTTTGTGGCCTTCTTTGGGGAAGAGAAGGGGCTGTTAGGCAGTAAGTACTTTGCCGAGCACCCTGTTGTCCCGTTGTGGAGAATCGTGGCCGATCTGAATCTGGAGCAGACGGGGCGGACCGATTCGAGCGAAGGCCCGAATATCGGAATGGCGAACCTGACCGGCTATGACTTTACCGACATACACAGTTACCTGGAAGCGGCAGGTAAGTCCACCGGGTTGAAGATTGTCAAGAACGAACGGTTGAGCGACCCTTACTTCATGGCGAGCGACAACGCGGCACTGGCGGCGGCGGGAATTCCGGCGACTACACTCAGCGTGACTTACGCTTACCCCGATTATCACCAGCGCGGGGACCACTGGGACAAGATCGATTACCTGAACATGGCCAAGGTGACGCAAACGGTGGCGCAAGGCGTGTTGCTGATGGCCGACGCACCGGAGCCGATGAGGTGGAACCCGGACAGCGACCGCGTGAAGGGCTACCGCCTGGCTGCCGAGAAGCTGCGCCAGATGAAATAACCACCTACCAGAATCGGGATGAAGCCGAGGAGGAGCCAGGGCGAAATGCCGCCGCTGGACTGGCTGGGGGCGCTCTGTACGATCAAGAGGTCGGCGCGGAGATTGGCCAGAGGAAGCTGCTTGAGCGAGTCTACGGGCATGGAGGCGAGGACTCGTTCTTTGTCTGTCGAGACCTCGTCCTGAGGCAGCTTGTTAACGATGTCGGTGATCTCGCCCTGGCCGGCAAAGAGGCTCTTGTCATGGGAGAGCGGGTAAAGCGTCGTCTTGCCCGTCATTTTCGTTTCGACGATGGCGCCAGGGTCGTTGCACACACCGAGGAGGTAGTAGCCGCCGAAGGGCAGTTCGGGGTGCGAGGCTTGGATGGCGGCATAGACCCGGATGACTTCGCCGATGAGGCGCATGGCCTCGAAGGCCTGCTTGTCGCGATAGGTATGCGCGACGTGGCCCATGACCCAAGCCTGATCCTTGGTGTCGATCGGGCGGACGATCGCCTTGCCGTCGATGCCGAAGAAGAAGCACACGGCGGCGTTGTATTTGGGGCCTTTGACGAAGATCTCGTGCTGGGAGTGCGGGGCGGGGACGAGCAGGTTGCGCTTCTGGCCGGGGATGGGGATCCCGGTGTCGAGCCAGAAGGGAGTTAGCACGTCGCGCCCGTTGTATTTCAGATCGCCGAAGTTGGCAAAGTATCTGGCGTCGCGGATCTCGACGGTGTGGCCGGATGATTGTAAGTCGGCTAGTAACTTCTCGGGATTTGGCTGATTGAGTAACTGGGCCAGACGGACGCTGTCGTCGTGGAGAGGCGCCAGCTTTGGATCGACTTCATCCCCGAAGACAAGTCCATAGCCGAGGTCTTTCGTGGGTGGGACGGTAAAGTCGACGGCCTTGGGCGGCCCCGACTTGGGTAGGACCTTGCCGATCAATCGGACGCTGCGTCCGAGCGCCTTGACGGTGATCCCTGGGAAAGAATCGACCATTTTCCACTGCTTGTCGCGGATGTAGCCGCGGAGGCGGGTGACCTGTTCGGAGTCGAGGACGCCGAACTTGTCGACCAAGGTGTCGATGAACTTCGGTTTCTCGGAGACTTCTTTCAGGACTTCGGAGAGCGGGACATAGTCCTGAGCGCCGGCCGCGGCGCAGAGGCTGAGTAAGAGTAAGTATTTCATTGAAGATATTGTTTCCACCAGAGTAACTCCTGCTGATAGCGGTGAACGGTATCCCAGGGCGCCCAGTTACCGTGGTAGGAGTTGGGATAACGAATGAACTTAGCCGGAATCTTCCGCTTTTGGAGGGCTGTGTAAAGCTCTTCGGCTTGGGCGATGGGCACGCGAAGGTCCGATTCTCCGTGGATGAAGAGGACGGGGGTAACGATTTTGGCGGCGTAGGCGATGGGCGAGTACTTGATCATCGTGGCGTTGCCGGTTGGATCCCATGGGGGGCCAAGGAATTCGGACTCCTTGGTACGGGGGATGTCGCCGGTGCCGTAGTTGCTGATCCAATTGGTGGGGCCAGCACCGGTGATGGCGGCCTTGAAGCGAGTGGTGTGGCCGATGATCCAGTTGGTGAGGAAGCCGCCATAGGAATAGCCGGTGACGCCCATTCGCGCGGGATCGACGCGGTAGTGCTTGATGGCGTGGTCGACGCCAGCCATGACGTCCTCGAAATCCTTGTCGCCCCAAGCGCCCCAGGTGCCCCAGCGGAATTTTTCGCCGTAGCCCGTGGAGGCGCGGGGGTTGGCAAAGAGGACGATGTAGCCTTGGGCGGCGAGCAATTGGTGGGGAAACGCGAAGGAACTGGAGTAAGCGCCGTGGGGGCCGCCATGGGTTTCGAGAATCATTGGGTAGGGGCCGCCCTGAGCGGAGTAATTGGGAGGAAGTGTGACCCACGCGTCGATCGAGGTACCGTCTTTGCTATCGAAATTGATGTGCTCCGTTTTGCCCAAAGTGAAGGTGTTGGGCGAGACGGTGAGTTTGATTTCGCGCGCCGGGGCGGCGAGGGAGGCGGAATAGAGGGTGACGGGCGAATTGGGTTCGGTCGCCGTGTAGGCGATGAGGCCGGTCTGAAGGTTGAGATGGAAGCCCGAGAGGAGCCGGTCGCCCGAGGTGACCTGGCTCACTCGCTTTGTGGCGACGTCGAGGGCAAAGAGATGGCCCGCGCCGCGGAGGTCGGCTTCGAAATAGATTGTTTTGCCGGTGGGGTCCCATTGCGGTTTGCCGGGGAGGTCGTCCCAGGTGGCGGTGAGATTGGTGAGGGGGCCGCCCGCTGCGGGGATCGTGTAGACATCGAGAGGGCTGCCCTGCCGCTGTTTATTGGCCAGGACGAGGTTTAGGCTTTGCTCTCGCAAAAAGGCGATCGTTTTGCCGTCGGGCGACCAGGCGGGGGCCGAGGCGTTGTGGTTGTCGTCGGTGAGGCGGGTGACTTGGCCGTCGAGGGTGACGGTGTGGAGGTCGGCGCGCTCGTAGATGTGCTCGTCGCGTTGGCTAATGTTGGCAACGAAGGCGAGCGATTTACTGTCGGGGCTCCAGGCGATGCCTTGGACGTCGACGCCCAGATGGGTGATTGGCTTTGCTTTGCCGCCCTCCCGAGGGAGGATGTAGAGCTCAAGCGGCGGGGTGGCGGCGGGGTCGCGCGGGTCGGGCAGGTAGCCGCGGCCGTCGAAGCGGAAGTTCATCCAGTCGTAGATTTTGCCCTTGAAGCGTTGGGCGGTGAGGCGATCGAAATCGGTGGCGGCTGGAATTGGCTTTGCTTTTTCAGGGGGGGTGCGGCGGGTGAAAGCGATCCAGCGGTTGTCGGGGCTGAAGACTGGCGCGCCATCCAAGCCATTGATTTGAAAGGGCTCGGCGTCGAGGGCGTCGGCCTTGAGGAACCAAGTCTTGCCGGCGGAAGTGTAGGCGAAGAGCGTGCCGTCGGGAGACCAGATTGGGTTTGCTCCGCTGGCTTTGATCTGGTCGAGGCAGTTGGCCCCGGCGATGCAGAGTTGGCTGTGGCGCCGATTCTCGGCCTCGACGACTCGCGTACGGAGGTAGGCGATGCGCTTGCCGTCTGGCGAAATGGCCGGGGCGGAAACGGTCTCGAGTTTGTAATAGTCGGCGAGTGTGACGGTCTGGGCCTGAGCCAAGAAGGGGAGAAAGAGCAAAAGCCGCATCCGTCGATCATAACTAGTTTGACTTTGCATAGTGATCGAGTACCTTCCTGGCGGCGGCCGGGCCGATGGCGGCGGAGAGGGCTTCGAGGGGCGTGGCTTTGACTTGTTCGGGGGAGCCAAACTGGGTGAGGAGTTTGCGCATTGTGATTTTGCCGATGCCGGGAATTTCTTCGAGTTCGCTGGTTAGGCGGCTGGCGTTGCGGCGGGTGCGGTGGAAGGTGACGGCAAAGCGGTGCGCCTCGTCGCGGACGGTCTGGATGAGGTGGAGGACAGGATTGTGGCGCTCGAGAATGGCGGGGTCGTCTTCCTGACCGAAGACATAGATGATTTCTTCGCGCTTAGCGATGGAGGCCAGGGGCTGGTTGATGATGCCGATGGCTTCGAGCGCTTCGGCGGCGGCGTGGAGTTGGCCAAGGCCGCCGTCGATGAGGACCAATCCGGGCATGGGTTGGCCTTCTTCTTTGAGACGGCTGTAGCGGCGGCCGACGACCTCGCGCATGGAGGCGAAGTCATCGTTGCCGATAACGGTCTTGATGATGAATTTACGGTAGTCGGCCTTTTTCATGCGGCCTTCCTCCCAGACGACCATGGAGGCGACCTTGTCGGTGCCCTGGATGTGGGAGATGTCAAAGCACTCGATGCGCTTGGGGGCTTCTTCGAGGTTGAGAGCGTCTTTGAGGGCTTCCTTGATCGCGTCAGAGGAGGGGCGCAGGACGCGGAAGCGCTGTTCGAAGCTGTGGCGGGCGTTGGTTTCGACAAGACCGAGCATGGCTTTTTTGTCGCCGCGCTGGGGCGTATGAATGGTGCACTTGCGACCGCGTTTTTCAGTGAGAAGTTCTTCGAGGATGTCGCGGTCTTCGAACTCGATGGGCACGTGGATGTGGCCGGGGATGTGTTGCTGGTTGAGGTAGACCTGAATGAGAAGTTGCTGGAAGAAGTCGCTGGACTCAAAGGCGGGTTGGTCTTCCCAGAAGAACTCGCGGCGGTCGACAATGCGGCCGCGGCGCATGTGGAAGAGATTAACGGCGACCAAGGGAGGCTCGGCGTAGAAGGCGAAGATGTCGGTGTCGTCGCCTTCGGCGGCGGCGACCACTTGGCGCTGTTCCATCTCGGCGACGGTGGCAATCAAGTCCCGCAAGGCCCCGGCCTTTTCGAATTCGAGGTTTTCGGAAGCCGCCTGCATGCGCGATTCGAGACCCTTGACGAGGTCTTTGAGCTTGCCGTCGAGAAAGCGGCGGACATCGTTGACGGAGGATTGGTAGGTTGTGTCTTCGACTAGACCTTTGACGCAGGGGCCGTGGCAGCGATTGATGTGGAACTCGAGACAGGCGTGGGTGTGGGTTCGGTTGAAGTCCACTTTGCAACTTGGGATTTTGAAATGGCGGTGGATGAAGTTGACCAAGCGGTAAGCGAGATTGCCGGGAAAGTAAGGGCCGTAGTAAGTGCCGCCTTTGCGCAGGCGGCGAGTGACAAAGACGCGAGGGTACTTTTCGTCGGTGACCTTAATGTAGGGGTAAGTTTTGTCGTCGCGCAAGAGCACGTTGTAGCGCGGCTTGTGCTGCTTGATGAGGTTGTTTTCGAGGCCGAGGGCCTCTTTCTCGTTTTCGACGAGGATGTAAGTGATGTCGCGGGCCTCGTGAACGAGGGTGCCGGTCTTGGATTCGAGTAAGCGATCGTCGTTGAAGTAGCTGCGGACGCGGGCGCGCAGGTTCTTGGCTTTGCCGACGTAGATGACGGTTTGGGCGGCGTCGGTCCAGAGGTAAACGCCGGGACCGGTGGGAAACTGGCTGGACTTTTCCTTGAGGACTTCGATCCAGTTCATGGGAGGACTACAATTTGATTGTGGCATGTCGTACGAAATTGGCTTTGCTTTGTCTGTTTGCGGGAATTCTGATTGGCCAAGAGAAACCCATCAAGCCGCCGGTGCCCGTGGAGCCGCCGGAGGAGGACGAGACGCTGGTCAAAGAAAAGAAGGAGTACGAGTTTAATCCGCTGCAGGCGCAGAAGGAGATCAAAATCGGACTCTATTACATGAAAAAGGGAAGCTTCCGGGCGGCATCGGGCCGCTTTCTGGAAGCTTCGTATTGGGACCCCACCAGCGCCGACGCCGTTTATGAACTCGGGAAAGCGCGGGAGCGGGCCGGGAACCAGAAGGGCAAGCGCGAGGCCTGGGCCAAGTTTTTAGAGTTGGCCCCGGACGATAAGCGGGCGGCTGAGGTTAAGAAAAAGCTGGAGCCGGTCAAATAGGGCGGCTTAGGCGCTCAGGTAGGCTTTCGCTTACTCCATTGGTGACGGATCGCCAACGTCAGGCGATCGAGGCCTTTGGACCAATCGGGGAAGAAGTCGATGTATTGCCACTCGCGGGTGACGCGGCTGGGGACGTGGCATTCGTCCAGGCGGATGGGAATCAAAAAGGAATCCTCCAAAGGAAGCCGCTTTGCCACGTCCAGTGCGAAGCGGAGCTCGGATTGGAAGCCGCCACGCTTGCGCACAGAATTGGTCGACATCAGCGCGACGCAAAAGTCGCTGGCCTCGATGACCGATTCGATCAGCCGGGGCCAGTTCTGGCCCGCTTGCAGATTCTTGCGATCCATCCATGGGTTGCAGCCCGCCTCGCGCAGGGCCTCATAGATGGCTTCGGCTTTGTAAACGTCTTCGCTGGCGTAGGCGATGAAGACGCGTGGGGCGTCCATGGCGGCGAAGCGGAAGCCGCCGTCTGCTTCGGGATAGAAGGTGCCGAAGCCATCAATCTCGACGGGTTTGCCCTCTTTGAGGCAGTCGAGAATGATGGCGGCAATTTGTTCGGGTTGGAAGCGGGTGATCATTTGGGATGCCCTCCCGCAAGCACCTTGGGGGGCTTGATTACACCAAGGCCCGGCCAGGCTACAGGCTGACCATGCTTCCATTGCTTCAAAATAGAGAGGACGGCGTGGTCCAGATAGTCGGCTGCCTCGGCACGCGAGGAGCGGGTGACGCGCGCCAAGCGGCGCGTCAAATCAGTCTTGTTCATGACGATTCAGCTTCGATTCGAAAAATAAAAATGCGGGTCTGGGAGCAGTCCCTAAGGAGTAGCCCAGCCCGCCTACGCAAAAGATCGTAGCAGGGCTAAATCGGCTCATTCGTCGGCACCGGGGAGGAGATGTTGCAAACAAGGGACTTAGAGTTGAAGAAAATTCGTGAACTGTAGCCTGTAAGAAATTTAATTGAATCTTAAGGACAAAGAGGTAGTCGAATCGCTAATATGCGTACAGCGAGTGTATAACCGCTGATTCAAGTAGGAGAAAAAGTACCATGAAAAAGTTCGCGTCTGTTCTGCTGGCCATGTCCCTGATGATGGGTGTTGCAACCGTTTCGTTCGCTAAGGACGATGCCAAGAAGCCCGAGAAGAAGAAGAAGGGCAAGAAGGGCGAAGGCAAGATGGAAGAGAAGAAGAAGCCTGTTTAGTCTTCGATTCTCTCTCTAGTCAAACAATTCTAGAAACCAAACGCCGTCCACAGGGCAACCTGCGGACGGCGTTTGACCTTTGGGGCCCCGTTTAGTGATGGAGATGGAGGTAGCGGTGCAGAAGGACAATCTGACCGCAATGGTAGGTGTTGTGGCTGGCGATGCCGAGGAGCAGGTGGCCGACGTCATAGGCGCGGCCGGAGACTTGTTCGGCGAGGCGGCGATCGTCGAGGGTGGCGGCGCGTTGGATGAGGCGCTCGCTGACGGAGCGGAAACGTTGGAGTTCGAGTTGCCAGGCGGCCTCGGAGATTTCGGGGATAGGAATCCAGCCGAGGCGGTCGGAGGCTTCGTCGACGGGGAGAGGGCGACCGGACAGGGTATCGACGGCGGCCTCGTGCCAGGCGCGCATGTGTTGGACCAGTTCCCAGATTGTGTGATTGGCGATGGGCGTGCGCGCACCGGATTTGGCGGCGTCCAAGCCGTGCAGGACCTCGAAGATGGCGGGGCCGTGCCAGCCTTCATGGAAGATCGAACGGCGGAGCTGGCCGGCAATGCGGATGGACAGGCGCATGAAGGATTCAGTATAAGAATCGTAACAGGATGAGCCTGTAACTACTCACAACACTTTTGGGTAGTTGCGTGCCGAAAACGAAAAAGGGCGGTGAGTTGGAAGCGGACGACGGGCGCGGCGAACCAGTTAATGAGCGGGCCGCCGGGAACGCGAAAGACAATGAAATCGGTGAGTTGGGTACCTCCGTCGACGCTGGAAAAGCGATGTTCGTGACGCCAGTAGGCGAAGGGGCCACTTTCCTGTTCGTCGACGAAGAGCGTCGGCGCGGTGCAAAGGGTGTGGAGGGCGCGCCAGGTGACGCGGATGGGCCCCAGCAACTTCACGGAGATCACGAGCCGGGCACCGGCGGCGATCCCACCCGTGTGCGAGAGGACGCGAATCCCTTGGGCCGGTGGCGTCAGGAGAGAGAGGGCCTTTGGGGACTCGTGGAATGCCCAGACGCGATCGATCGGCGCTTTGATGAGACTGGAGGCTGTAAATTCCGGCATTGTGAGGTTGATCGGATAGACTAACTAATCGGATGCTGTTGGAAATCAAATCGGTGCAGAAGCACTTTGGCGGAGTGACCGCTCTCAGGGACGCCAATTTGAGTGTGCGCGAAGGAGAAGCGCATTTGTTGATGGGGGAGAACGGCGCGGGGAAGAGCACCCTGATGAAGATTGTGGCGGGGATGCAGCGCGCTGACGGGGGCGAGGTGTTGTTTCGGGGGCGACGGGTGAATTTTGCCAGCCCGAAGGAAGCGGCGGAGCAGGGCATCGCCATGGTGCATCAAGAAAGCTTGCTGGCGCCGCATCTGAGCGTGGGAGAAAACATTTTTCTGGGCCGGGAGGAGATGAGCGGGTTTGGGGTGGTGCGCCGGGGTGCGATGATGGCGCGGGCGGCGGGGTTGATCGAGCGGCATGGTTTTCCGCTACAGGCGGACTGGCGGGTGGGGAAGTTGAGCCCGGCGGGACGGCAATTGGTGGAGATATGCCGGGCGATTGCGAACGGGAGTTCGTTGCTGATTTTCGATGAGCCGACGTCGAGCTTGAGCGAGAACGAAACGAAGGAAGTGTTTGCGATCGTGAAGAAGCTGAAGGAAAGCGGGGCAGGAGTGATCTACATCACGCACCGGCTGGAGGAACTGCGTTCGATCGGCGACCGGGTGACGGTGTTGCGCGACGGCGCGACTGTGCATAGCTGTGAGTTGTGCGACCTGTCGAGGGGCCAACTGATCCAGCACATGGTGGGGCGGGACTTGGGCGCGATCTACAGCCGGACGGCACTGGTGCCGGGCGAGGAGATGCTGCGCCTGGAGAGGCTAACGCGGGGGAGCGTGCTGAAGGACATCGGCTTGACGGTGCGGGCCGGGGAGATTGTGGGACTGGCGGGGTTAATGGGCGCGGGGAGGACCGAGCTTTGCCGGGCGATCTTTGGGGTGGACGCGTTTGACAGCGGGCGGATTTTTGTGGGCGGCAAAGAGATTGGGTTGAAGTCGCCCCGCGACGCCGTGGCGGCAGGGATCGCATTGATTCCGGAAGACCGCCAGAAGAGTGGCTTAGCCACGCAATTGCCTGTCGGCTGGAATCTGACTTTGGCCAGTGTGAGCGCGCACGCGCCGATGGGCGTGCTGAACGGGGCGGCGATGCGGGCGACCGAGGAGAAGTACATCGCCAAGTTGAGGATCAAGACGGCGGGGCCGGGACAGAAGAGCGTGCGGCTGAGCGGCGGCAACCAGCAGAAGGTGGTGATCGCCAAGTGGGTGGCGCAAGGGGCGAAGGTGTTTTTATTTGACGAGCCGACGCGGGGCATCGACGTGGGCGCGAAGACGGAAGTGTTTGAGACGATGGACGAGTTGGCGCGGCAGGGAGCGGCGATCCTGATGGTATCGAGCGAACTGCCGGAACTGGTGCAGGTGGCGGACCGCATCCTGGTGATGCGGCAGGGGAAAATCTCCGGCGAATTGCCGGGTAAAACGACGCAAGAGGCGATCATGTCGCTGGCGGCGTTTGAGGAAGAGGTTAGAGGATGATTCAACGGTTATTGCCGTTTGCGACCTTGATCGTGTTGTTTGTGACGCTTTGCTTTGTGCCGAATTTCTTGAGTGAAACTAACTTGTCAAGCGTGATTCGGCAGACGGCGGTGATCAACATCATGGCGCTGGGGATGACGATGGTGATCATCACCGGGGGGATCGATTTGAGTGTGGGCGCGATCCTGGCGATGGGCGGGCTGCTGGGGACGATGGCGATGGAGAAGGGGCAGCCGATTCTGGTGGGTGTTGCGGCGGGGATTGCGACGGGGGCTTTTTGCGGCCTCGTGAACGGGTATTTGACGACCAAGCTGAAGATCAATTCGTTCATCGTTACTTTGGGAACGCTGGGGATTATTCGCGGCATGACGCTGGTGATTTCCAACGGGTTGCCGGTGCATTTGATTCCGAAGGAGTTCAGCTTTTTGGGGGAGGGGACCGTGCTGGGCGTTCCGTTTGTGTTGTGGGTGTTGACGGCGTGCGCTTTGCTGGTGCACTTCATCTTGGAACATACCAAGTTGGGACGTTATAGCTTTGCGATCGGGAGTAACCCGGACGCGGCGTTTTACGCGGGGATTCCGGTGGCGTTTCATATGACTTGCGTATACGCGATTTGCGGGGGACTCACTGGGCTGGCGGGGATGATCGAGGCGTCGCGGCTGATGACGGGGCAGCCGACGGCGGGGCAGGGCTATGAGTTGCAGGCGATTGCGGCGGTGGTAATTGGCGGCGGAAGTTTGCGGGGCGGCGAGGGGAGTGTGGTGGGGACGCTGGTGGGGGCGTTCATCATGGGGCTGTTGTCAAACGGGAGCGACCTGCGGGGGATTTCGCCTTACTGGCAGCAGGCGATTATTGGGGCGATCATTATCCTGGCGGTGAGCGTGGATGAGATGCGGAAGCGGCGGACTGTATAGGCGAAACTAGTAGGAATGGATCTTGCCAAGTTTATTGACCATACGCTGCTGCGCCAGGACGCGACGGAAGCGGAAATCGCCAAGTTGTGCGAGGAAGCGGTGGAGTACAAATTTTATAGCGTGTGCGTGAACCCGTATTGGGTGACTTACGCGGCGGCGGCGCTGGAAGGCAGCGATGTGAAGGTGTGTGCGGTGGCGGGATTTCCGCTGGGAGCGACGCCGGCGGCGGTGAAGCGCTGGGAGGCGCAGCGGGCGGTGAACGACGGGGCGGCGGAAGTGGACATGGTGATGAACGTGGGAGCGTTGAAGAGCGGGCTGATGGTGGACGTGGAGGCGGACGTGGCGACGACGGCGGAGATCGTGCATTTGGCGGGCGGCAAGCTGAAGGTGATCCTGGAGACCGGCTTACTGACCGAAGTCGAGAAGGAGATCGCTTGCCGTATCTGCGTGGGGGCGGGGGCGGATTTTGTGAAGACTTCGACGGGGTTTGGCAAGGGCGGGGCGACGGTGGAGGACATCCGGTTGATGCGCAGGATTGTGGGGGCGAAGCTGGGCGTGAAGGCGAGCGGGGGAGTGCGCACTTATGAAGACGCGATGAAGATGATTGACGCGGGCGCGACACGGATTGGGGCAAGCGCGGGCATCGCGATCGTCAGTGGGGCTGCGGCGGCCGGTGGGGGCTACTGATGGCGAAGGCGGCGGACCGGGCGGTGCGGTTTGAAGACCGGACGGAGTTATTGGATTTTCTGCTGGAGGTGTCGGAGACGACCGCCTCAACGTTGGACCTGGATCAGGTGATGGATCACGTGGCCGACGTGATTCACCGCGTGATTGGATTCGATGTGTTTGCGATCCTGCTGTTTAGCGATCGATCCAAGCAGTTGAAGGTTCGTCATTCGATCGGGCATCGCGATGAACTGGTGCGGACGCTGGCGATCAAGCTGGGTGAGGGGCTAGTTGGAGTGTCGGCGGAGACTCGTCAGCCGGTGAATGTGGGGGACGTGCGCGCGGACCCGAGGTATTTGAACGCGCTGGACGCTGTGCGCAGTGAGCTGGTTGTGCCGATGATTGCGCGGGGGCGGCTGGTGGGCGTGATCGACCTGGAAAGTACGCGCGAGAACGCCTATGGCAAGCGCGACGAGGCGTTGTTGACGTTGATCGCGGCGCGGGTGGCCTCGGCGGTGGACAATGCGCGGCTGTACCGGCGCGTCGAACAGAATCATCGCACGCTTAAACTGTTGACTCAACTGACGAAGGAATTTTCGTCGATTCTCGATTTGGACACGTTGCTGGAGAAGATCGCGAGCGCGGTGCGGAGCCTGATTCACTACGACGGCTTTAGCGTGTTGTTGCTGGACGAACAGGAGCAGGTGTTGAAGCATCGTTTTAGCCTGCGCTTCGATCAGCGCAAGAGCGAGGACATTCCCTTGACCAAGGGCGTGACGGGCGCGGCGGTGCGGGCGAGGCATTCGATCCGGGTGGCGGATACGGGAAACGACGAGCGCTACATCGAGACGTCGGCGGGGATCCGCAGCGAAGTGGCGGTGCCGCTGATTGTCAACGATCGAGTGATCGGCGTGATGGATGTGGAGAGCGAGAGGGTGAATTTCTTCACCGAGGAGCACTCGCGGACCTTGGGGCTGCTGGCGCCACAGGTGGCGGCGAGTATCGAGAACGCGCGGCTTTATCAGGAAGTGGCGTCGCGGCAGTTGCGCATGGAGCAGGACTTGATCGCGGCGCGGCGAGTGCAGAGCTTGTTGCTGCCGCAGGAGGCGCCGGAGATTTTCGGGCTGGAGATCGGGATGGGGATGAGACCGGCGCGCGAGGTGACGGGGGACATCTACGACGTGTTTGAAATTGAGGAGAAGGTGGCTTTGATCGCGTTTGGAGATTCCAGCGGAAAGGGCGCGGCGGCGGCGCTTTATGGGGCGATGGTGTCTGGGTTGTTGCGGAGTATGGCGTACCGGCGGTTGACGCCGGCGAAGATGATGAAGGTGTTGAACGATCGGTTGTGCGAGCGGAGGGTGGAGGGCCAGTACGTCACATTGCTGCTGGTGCGTTGGGACGCGGCGGCGAAGAACCTGACCTTTGCGAGCGCGGGCGGGGGGCTGCCGTTGCTGATCCGCGATGGCAAGGCGTCGCAGTTGCATCTGGAAGGCGTGCCGTTGGGGTTGCTGGAGAATCGCGAGTACGACGAGACGGTGTACGAGGTGAAGGCGGGGGATTTGATCGGGTTGTTCAGCGATGGGTTTGAGGACCAGGCCGACGCAGAGGGCACGCCGTTTGGACAGACCGATTTGAAGCGATCCTTTGTGCGGCATAAGAAGCTGGCACCGGCGCTTATGTTTGAGAAGGTATTGGCGGACATGGACAAATTCCGTGGCGCGGTGCCGATCCACGACGATCAGAGCGCGCTGGTTGTAAAGGTGAAGTAAGCGATGAACTACGAGCATCGGGGCGGGCGGCTTTGTGTTGAGGAGGTGGAACTGGCGGAAGTAGCCGAGGCTTGCGGGACGCCGGTGTATGTCTATAGCGCGGGGATGATTCGAGAGCGGTATCGCGAGTATGCGGCGGCGTTTGCGGGGATGCCGCATCGGATTTGTTACGCGGTGAAAGCGAACTCGAACCTGGCCGTGCTGGCGTTGCTGGCGAAAGAGGGCGCGGGGTTTGACATCGTGAGCGGCGGCGAATTGTTCCGTGTGTTGCGGGCGGGCGGGGATGCGGCGAAGGTGGTGTTTAGCGGGGTAGGGAAGAGCGTGGGCGACATACGCTATGCGATCGAGGCGGGTGTGGACAACTTCAATTGCGAGAGCTTTGCCGAGATCGAAGTGTTGGACCGAGTGGCGGGGGAGATGGGCGCGACGGCGCAGGTGGCGTTGCGGGTGAACCCGGATGTGAACCCGGTGACGCACGAGTATATTTCGACGGGGATGCGCGAGAACAAGTTTGGCGTGGATATGAGCATCGTCGAGAAGGCTTATGCGCACGCGGCGGCTTGCCGGAACTTGCGGGTGACCGGGGTGAGTTGCCACATTGGATCGCAGATGCTGGACCCTGCGCCGATGGTGGAGGCGGTGGAGCGGCTGGTTGCGCTGGCCGCGCGCTTGCAGGCGATGGGGATGCCGATTGCGCATTTGGATCTGGGCGGAGGATTGGGTGTAAAGTATCAGCGTTCTGAAGAGACGCCGTCTATTGGGGCGGCGATTGGCGCGTTGCGGCGTGTTGTGGAGGGGACGGGGCTGGCGGTGATGGTGGAGCCGGGACGGTCGATTGTGGCGGAGGCGGGGGTGCTGCTGGCGCGGGTGTTGTATCGCAAGAACAATGGCGGCAAGGAGTTTACGATCGTGGACGCGGCGATGAACGATCTGCTGCGACCGGCGCTGTACAAGGCTTTCCATGAGGTCAAGCCAGTTGTGGCGAGCGGGGCGGCGGAGATCGAGACGGACATTGTGGGGCCGGTGTGCGAGAGCGGGGATTGGCTGGCGAAGGGGCGCGTGTTGCCCGCGCCGACGAGCGGCGAGGTGATCGCGCTGATGACGGCGGGGGCTTATGGATTTGGCATGGCGTCGAACTATAACTCGCGCGGCCGGGCGGCGGAGGTGCTGGTGGACGGCGCGAGTTATCGAGTTGTGCGCGAGCGCGAGACTTGGGACGACTTAGTGCGCGGCGAAAGCGTCGCGTAGGACCTTGAGGCTCTTGGGGACGGCGGTGAGGGGGTCCTCGTTGCCCTCCATCTCGAGGCTGATCCAGCCGTTGAACCTGGCTTGGGCGAAGAGCTTGGCGATGCGCTTGTAATCGAGATCGAGGGTGTACCAGACGCCGCCGCCGAAGTAGGTTTTGGCTTGCACGATTGAGGCGTGGGGGGCGATGGCGGCGATGCCCGCGTAAGGGTCGCCGGGGAAATTGCCGGTATCGAGATTGATGCCGAGCCAGGGTGAGTTGACGTCGCGCCAGAGCTTGAGCAGGGTGTCGACTTTGGTGGTGAGGCCCCAGTGATTTTCGAGCGCCATGCGGACGCCGTTGGCCTTGGCGTGGGGGATGATTTCGTTGATGGAATCGACGCACCAGCGGACGGCGTCGGCTTCTTTGTAGCCGGCAATGGGGGGCTCGTCGCCTTTGACCTTCATCAAGTCGTCGAAGCTTTTGATGGTTTTCCAGCGACCGGAGTTGAGGCGAATGCAGGGGATTGAGAGCTGCGCGGCGAGATCGATGCAGTGTTTGGTGTGGTCGATCATCGTCTTGCGCTCGGCGGCGTCTGGGGAAACGAAGTCCTGATGGATGGAGAGCATGGGGAGCGAGAGGCCGCGCTCGAAGGCCATTTGCTTGAGGT
>JANXUM010000284.1 GCA_025356215.1 Bryobacter sp.
GGGCGCAGCACAGGTTAGGTTTGTGACTAAGTCCGGAACGAATCAGTTCCATGGCGGCGCGTTCTGGCAGCACCGGAACACTTACTTCAATTCGAATTACTACTTCAACACGATCGGTAAGTTGGCGCGGGACCGGATGATTCTGAATCAGTTCGGCGGCAATTTGGGTGGGCCGATCAAGAAGGACAAAGTGTTCTTCTTTATGAACATGGAGTGGTTCCGGTTGCCACAGAGCTACACGTCGGCCACGCTGTTGACGCCGACGGATAGTGCACTCACCGGAGCTTACACGTATCTCGATTCGGGCAAGACGGTGCGGAGCATCAACTTATACGACTTGGCGCGTAACGCCAGCGTACCGGCGGGGGCGCGGCCGTACGCCTCGACACCGGACCCGAAGATGCTGGCGACGTTGCAGGAGATGAACAAGCTGGCGAGCCCGTCGAACGGCTTCCTGTTGTCGCGCGTGGCGAGCGCGAGCGACTTCAATCGCAATAACTACAGTTTCTTGACCAATGGTTTTAACAAGCGAAGTTTCCCGACGATTAAGCTCGACTGGAACGCGACTTCGAAGCACCATCTGGACACAGTCATTAACTATCAGACTTACTTTGCCAACCCGGATGGAGTGAACGGGATTCTACCGATTTTGCCTGGCAGCGGCACGGTGCTGGGGAGCCCGGACAGCGGCGGCACGCGGCGCATATCGTTCTCAGGAACGACGTCGCTGCGGAGCGCGTGGACTTCGCGGTTGACCTCAGAGATCCGGTATGGGCTGACGGGCGGCAACTCGATCTTCCGCGACGAGATTACACCGACCTTGTTTGCGCGCTGGGGCGGGTACGTACCGGTGTTTACGAACACTTACTACTCGAACCCTTATAATGCCAGCTCGAATTCGCGCCGTAACTCGCCGGTGAAGAATCTGGATGCGAACTTTACGCTGTCGCGGTCGAGCCACACGATTAACTTCGGCGGCAACTTTACGCAAATCAATCTTTGGCAGCAATCGATCGGATCGCAGTTGTTCCCGACGGTGACGATGGGGCTGGCGACGATCGATCCGATCAATGCCGGTTCCACGAGTATCTTCACGCCAGAGACTTTTCCGAACTCGACGCCGGCGCAGCGGACGGAAGCGGGTTACCTTTACGCCATTTTGACGGGACGGGTGTCGGCGATCAGCCGCTCGGTTTCACTTGATGAGCAGACCAAGCAGTATGCCAGCGTCGGGGCGATCGACCGCAACCGTCAACGCGAGATGGCGATGTATGTGCAGGATAGCTGGCGCGCGACGCGCGGCCTGACGCTGACGGCTGGACTGCGGTGGAACGTGCAGTTTCCATTCGCGAATTTGAACGGGCTGTACACGTCGACGGGTTATGGCGGAGTATGGGGAATTTCTGGCGTTGGGAATTTTTTCAAGCTAGGCGTGTTGACCGGAGTTGCGGCACCGGCCTTTCCTCCTGTTACGGCTGGGAATTTCGCTTACAACACCCAGTGGAAGGGCTTTGCGCCGTCGGTGGGATTTGCCTGGACGGTACCCGAGGGCAGAGGTGCGACGAAGTGGCTGACGGGCAAGACGGGGCAGAGCGTACTGCGTGGCGGCTATTCAATCTCGACGATTCGTGAGGGCACAAACACCTTTGTAAGCATCCTCGGATCGAACCAGGGGCGGTCTACGACGTTGGCGGTGGACCCCAACAACAATCCGGCGGACTTTGGCGCGGCGGGAAGCGTTTGGTTCCGCGACGGATCCCTGCCGGCTGTGAAGTACAGCGCGACGCCCACTTTTCCTTTGCCCGTGGGGACGAACGCGAGTATCAACGAATTTGACCCGAACTTGAAGCTGGCCTATGTGCAGAGTTGGACGTTGAGTTTTCAGCGGGAGATTTTCAAGGATACGGTTTTCGACTTCCGCTATGTTGGTAACCACGGCACGCGGCTGTGGCGGCAGGTGAACCTCAACGAGGTGAACATCGTCGAGAACGGGTTCTTGAAAGAGTTTCAGTCGGCGACGAACAACCTGAACATTGCGCGGGCGGCCAATGCGAGCAGCGCGAATTTTGGAAACAGCGGATTGCCCGGGCAGGTGAATGTACCGATCATCTCGACGGCGCTGGGCGGGAAAACGGACGCGACCTGGGCGAATACTTATATTCCGCAGGGGCAGGCGGGGGCGGCGGCGAATTCGCTGGCATTTACATCGTCGCGAATGTTGAATCTGACCAAGGCTGGCTATGCACCGAATTTATTTATAGCGAATCCCGCCACTTACAGCGGGGCTTATGCAATGACGAACGGCGGAGCGTCTACTTATAACGCGTTCCAGTTAGAGGTGCGGCGGCGATTCTCCGGGGGCTTGCTGGCTCAGGGTAGTTATGTGTTCTCCAAGGCGCTGTCGAATACCTTCGCGTCGAGTTCGGGAGTATTTAGCCAGCCGACAACCTTCCGCAATACGGGGCTGGATAAGCAGCCTTCGCCGTGGGACATCCGCAACGCGGTGAAGATGAATTACATCTATGAGCTGCCGTTTGGACGGGGGCGGAAGTGGCTTTCTGGCGGGAACACCATGGTGTCGAAGTTGGCGATCGAGGGCTGGGAAGTGTCGGGAAACTGGCGGCTGCAGTCCGGCTCGCCAGCCTATTTGCGCAGCGGGCGGCAGACCTTTAACTCGGCGAGCGGGCAATCGAGCTCGGGCGACGCCGGGGTTATGCTGAACAATCTGACGATGCAGCAATTGAATGACATGGTGCAGATCCGCAAAGGCGGCGGCTTGGTCTACTTCTTGCCGCAGGATCTAATCGACAATTCGCTGGCGGCGTTTGAGTTGGGTGGGAAGACGTTGAAGGATCTAGATAAGTCGAAGCCTTACATTGGACCGCCGCAGACGGCGGGACAGTTGGGGCAGCGCTTGTTCTTGTATGGGCCGTGGCAATCGCGTGTCGATTTTGCGATCTTGAAGAAGTTCAACATTACGGAGAAGAAGCGCTTTGAGCTACGGGCGACGGCGCTGAACATCTTTAACGATGTGAACTTCCTGCTGGGCTCGGCTGGCAACGACGTGAATACGCTCTCGGTAAATTCGTCGACCTTTGGGCAGACCGGGTCGGCCTATCGCGACATTACAGTATCGGGAGCAAATGATCCGGGCGGAAGGATTGTCGAGTTCCAATTGCGCTTTGTGTTTTAGCACCCAAAGTACGCGGCTGGGGGACGCCTGCGTCAAGCGACGCGACATCCTTCCTATAATGGGGAATCCAACATGCGAGCGTATCTAGCCTGCTTCCATGACCCGTGCGGCGCCGAGTATCCCGTCACTGAAGTCATCTACAATTGCCCCAAGTGCGGCGGCCTGCTTGAGGCCCGCTATGACGGGGCCGTCACCGAGCCCTGGACCCTGAAGCAGATTTGGCGTGAGCGTCGCATGAGTAATCATCCGCTCGATCAGAGTGGCGTGTGGCGCTATCGCGAGATGTTCCCTTTCCTCGAAGAGGATCGCCACGTGATCACGCTACGGGAAGGGAACACGCCGATCCTCGATGCCTGCATCGCCTCCAGTTATGCCGCAGTGGATCGCATTCGCTTCAAGCATCAGGGATTCAACCCAACCGGCAGCTTCAAGGACAACGGAATGACGGCTGGCGCGTCGCAAGCCGTGCGCTTGGGCATGAAGCGCGTCGCCTGCGTCTCGACGGGCAATACCAGCGCGTCCATGGCCGCCTACGCCGCCGCCGCCGGCCTGGAACCGATCATCCTGATCCCGAACGGCAACATCGCCTTCGGCAAGCTTGGCCAGGCACTGGATTACGGTGCCAAGACCCTTCAGGTGGATGCGAACTTCGATCAAATCCTCGCCATCGTCCGCATACTCAGCGAAAAGCTCGGTATTTATTTGCTCAATAGCGTCAACCCGTTCCGGATTGAAGGCCAGAAGTCGATCGTCATCGAGATGATGGATCAACTCGATTGGCAAGTGCCCGACTGGATCGTGGTCCCCGGTGGCAACCTCGGCAACATCAGTGCTTTTGGTAAGGGCGCGAGCGAACTGTATAAGCAAGGGTTGATTGCGAAGATGCCCAAGTTCGCCGTGATCCAGGCCGCTGGTGCCAGCCCCTTTTACGAGTTTATGAAGGCTCCGCATGAGCACGGGTTTGTCGCTAACACGCATCCTGAAACGCTGGCGACGGCGATCAAGATTGGTGACCCCGTCAGTTGGCCCAAAGCGTGGCGGGCGGTTGGCACGGAGGGCCTGGTTGAGAGTGTCACCGAGCAGGAGATTGCCGACGCCAAGGCTGTGATCGGGCGTTGCGGCATTGGTTGTGAGCCGGCCAGCGCCGCCACCTTGGCGGGAGTGCGCAAGCTGCGCGCCGCAGGGAAGATCGGGGCTGAGGATAATATCGTCGCTGTGCTAACGGGTAACGTGCTGAAGGACCCCGACTACATCTATCGCTACCACACCAACCAATTGCAGGGCCCGGATGGGAGTTCGATCCACGGAACTTTCGCCAATCCGCCGACAGTGGTGCCGAATGACATCGAGGCCATCACCAAGCTATTGGAGGGGTAGGACGGAACGAGAAGAAATTTGGAGGCGCGAACCGGAGTCGAACCGGTGCATAAAGGTTTTGCAGACCTCTGCCTTACCACTTGGCTACCGCGCCTCGTTGCGGTGCTTCACCTATTAACTTAGCGTTACGGATGGGCCGGCGTCAAACGCAAACGCTCACGCTCCTTCTCGGAATGGATCGAGGCCACCGCCTCATCGAATGCAGCGGGCATCGGCCCGGGGTTTTCCGCCGCCGCTCGCGCCAGCAGTTCCGCCTTCATTGCGTCTGAATGTAAAAGCCGCACCGAGCGCGCGAAACGGGCCATACGGACGCCAGACAAAGGGCGATCCAGCGCGCGTTCCAGAAGCCGGTGCCGGTCCTCGTGCGACTGAATCGAATCGACCAGATCCATCGCGTCAAGATCCATTCCTCGCTCTGCATACCGCGCCCCCACCCGCTCCAGGAATCGCCGCTTGTCTTCGTCCGATCCCAAGTCGCGGGCGGCTCGCAGAGTGCCGCGCATTTGCGCATCGCTCATCTGAGCCTGGTTGATCAATTCCTCCAGGTACTCGCGCCGGGTGCCCGAGCTGCGGATCGTGCGGATCTCCTCGATCGACCCCGACACGCCATGCTCTTGCAACAGGCCAGCCGTGCGCTCAGGAATTTTCCAGCCTTGCTCCCGACTCCACGATTGGAGGGAAGTCGCCAAATACCTCTGCGCGTCGACGCCCCAGGGGCGCGCGATCCCGTCGACAAAATAACGCCGCACGATCTTGCCGTTCTCATCGGCTTCCAACTCCACGGTGCGGGCCCGCCAGCCGTCGCGCCTCTCAATCAAAAGCTTGCCGCCGGGCGATATCGTTTCGACGTCCCGATCGTTCGCCGTTAAGCGCATCTCGCCCCTCAGCTTGAGGGCCCGGCGATGATCGTTATCGTGTTCCACCCAACTGCTCGAATAGCGTTCGAAGCCAAGAAGGCGGCTAAACGCCGCGCCTTGGGATACAAGAAACAACAGCGCCAGCGCCACGGCCAGCACCATTGTGCCCGACACTTGCGGAACGCGATTGCGGGTGCGGTCGAGGAGCTTTTCGAGACGCTCGAAGATTTGCTTGGGCCTGCCCGCGCCGGTGGCCAGCATCGGCACATAGCCTTGCGATCCGAGAGCCGCCAGGTGGGCCAGCGCTTCGGCGTAGGGCTTGGCCTCGCCCGATTGCGCTACCACCCAATCGTCACAGGCGATCTCTCGCTCGCGCTCGATTTGGCGGCAGATCCAATGCACGGCGGGCTGCCAGAAGAAGACGGCTCTCACCAGGCGCTCGGACAAGGCCATCCAGTCGTCGCGGCGCAGCAGGTGAGCCGATTCGTGGAGCAGAATATGACGCGTGTCGCCGTCGGTAAGCTGGAGGGTCATCGCGCGTGGGAGGATGATTGCGGGCTCGCGATAGCCGACGGCCATTGGCATCGCGATGCGATCGGACGCAAGCAACGCCACGGGGCGACCGATGGACGCGGGGAGGGGAACATCGAGAGAAGTCGACTTGCGCTTAAGCCTGCGAACGGCGAGATAGCCAAAGGCGAGGCGCAGGAGTTGGACTGCGGCGACCAGAACGCACAAGGCCACGATCGGAGCCCAAGCTTCCTCGCGCAATTCCACCATGGTTCGCGGTGCGGCCGGTTGGTTTGGAATGGGAGCGGCGGGCGCCAAGGATGCCGGTGGAACGCTCGCTGGCGCGGCGTCCTCAAATGCTGCGATCGAAAGAGGAATTCGCTGGATCGCCGGCAGCAGGATCACGATCAACAAAGTGGTCTGCCAGACGGCGACCTTGGTGGCGGCGCTGATCCGCCGGGCATCGCGCAGTGCCAGCCACACGATCAGCGTCAGGACGATGCCTTGCCACCAGCCGTTTACGATCGATTCAAACAGGGGAATCATCATTTCGCTTCTCCGATCATCGCTTTCAACCGCTTCATTTCTGCCGCATCCAACTTCTCGTGTTTCAGAACATTGAGGACCAGTTGCTCCGCCGAGTTCTCAAAGAATCGGCTCAGCAACTGCCGCAGAGCGCTCTTCTGGGCCTGCTCGCGCTGTACCTTTGGCGCGTAGAGGAAAGCCCGCCCGTCCTTCTTATGTTTCAGGTAGCCCTTTTCCTCAAGGATGCGCAAGGTCGTCAGCACGGTGCTGTAGGCCAGCGGCGGGTCGTTGGGGAGCGCTTCCAGGACGTCATTGACGGTGCTGGGGCCGCGCGACCAGAGGACGTTCATCAGCGGGAGTTCGGCTTCGGTGAGGGTGGCGGACTTCTTGCGGGCCATAGGTAGTCTTAAAGAATTAATAGCATTGAGGGCCGAAATCGTCAACTAAAGAATTAATGGTTTAAGAAGTGGTGGCTAGACGCCGTCGAGCAGATCGCCAATCTTTCGCGCCACAAGCTCAACCCGGTGGAACTGGCCGATGTGGATGGCCGCATGGCGGCCGACGGCACGCCGCGCCTCGACATTGAGTGTGAGCCACGTCACAAAGTGAGCGAGCTGTTCGCGCTCCGGCAGGCCTGGGTCGATCTTGATCGCCGCAGCCTCGGGGATGTCTTCGGTTTCGCCGCTGCGCGTCATGATGACCGGCTTACCGATTCCCATTAAGCGAGTCGCGATTCCTGAGCTTTCCCCGGCCAGAGGCCAGCGAAGGTTTATGCCCACGTCAATGGCGTGGGCCTGCATCCACCACTCCGGATCGTCGAGATAGCCGCGCATTTGTTCGATGCGCGGAGTCATGGCGCGCTCGAGTTCCGCGCCGGCAAAGCTGCCTTGCACCAGCAGCCGCGCCGGTAGCCCTTGCCGCTTTAGCTCGTCAAACACGGTGAGCACCGTGTCCAGGCGCTTGGACTCGCGCAAGTAGCCCAGCACGGCAAATAGGCAAAGGTCGCGCGGGACGCCCAACACCTGTTCGCGATACTCGTCAATTTCGCGATAGAAGTGGTCGCGCGGGGGCTCAAACAGATGAGGGACGATCTCGACCCGAAGGTCTGGGGCATGGGCGCGCACCTGCGACTTTGCCGCCGCGTTGTGGACGATCACCAAGCGCGCGGACTCGGCCAAGCGGCGCAGCATGGGGCGTTCAAAATAGCGGATGTCCGCCGCGCTTGAGCCCTTGGCCTCCCAGTAGCGCTCCGCCGTTTGCCGGAACCACTCGCCGTAGTTATAAACAAATTCTTCCACGTATTCGCGCTGGCTCAAGTGACCCAGCAGCAGGTGATGCAAGCAGGCGTCATGGAGCAGCACGACTCCCGGCTCGCGCAATGCCCGCTGATAGATTTCCCAGTGCAGGCCGTTATTGCCGATCTGATAGAGATTGCCGTTTAGGCTTGGCGGAAGGTGGCGTAGGAGCGCGTCGGCATATTGAGCGACGCCGGTGGGCGCGGGCGGCAGCGGCGCGTAGTAGCCCAAGCTCATTGCGGTTTTTGGCGCTTGCCAAACAGCGCCGTGCCGACACGGACAACGGTCGAGCCTTCTTCGATCGCAACTTCAAGATCGCCGGACATGCCCATCGATAGACCGGGTAACTTGTATCGCGTGGCAAGTTCACGCAATCGGATAAAGTAAGGGCGCGCTTTTTCAGGATCGTCGTCCCAGGGCGGGACCGTCATCAGGCCACGCAGCTTCAAACTGGGCATGGCTTGGATTGCGTCGACGACGGTGCCAAGATCTTCCGGCGCGCAGCCGTGCTTGGCCTCCTCTTGCGACAGTTTCACCTCGATGAAGATGTCTTTCTCACCAACCAGGCGTCCGGCCAGTTTGGCTGAATCCACGGTGTGGATGTGGCTGAACAGCTCGGACGCCTTGCGCGCCTTGTTCGACTGCAGGTGGCCGATCAAGTGAAATCGGGCACCCTCGAGATGAGAGACGGCGGGGGACTTAGCTTCGAATTCCTGGACGTAGTTTTCGCCAAAGTCGCGCAACCCGAGGGCGTGCGCCTCCAGGATCACATCTGCGGGAAAGACTTTGGTCACGGCCAGAAGTAACACATCGTCGCGGCGTCTGCCCGCCTTGTTGCAGGCGTTCAGAAGGCGTTCCTCTACCTCGGCTAGTCTTTGTTGCAGCACTATCCCGAGTTTGGCATGGCGCGTGCATGTTGGGAGCAAGACGGTTCCATTTTGAAATGACGAACGCTCTTACACCCGCCCTGCCGATCGAACGGCAGATCCGCTATTTTCGCAGTCAGAAAGTCATGCTGGACTCCGCCTTAGCGGAACTCTACGGAGTACCCACCAAGCGCCTGAACGAGGCCGTGAAAAGAAACCTCGACCGCTTCCCAGCCGATTTCATGTTCCAACTGACAACGGCTGAGATTGAGATTTTGAGGTCGCAATTTGCGACCTCAAAATTGGGCGGTGGCGGAAGGCGCTATCTGCCCTACGTATTTACCGAGCATGGCGTTGCCATGTTGTCGTCCGTGTTGACAAGCCCCCGAGCGGTTCAGATGAACATTCTGATCGTCCGGGCCTTCATCCGGATGCGGGAGCTTGTCGCCACCAACAAGGACTTGGCCGCGCGGGTCGAGAAGCTCGAAACGGGCCAGCAGCAGACCGCATCGGTCATTGAAGTGCTGGCTGAGGAGATCGATGGGATCGCCGTCGAACTACGAGAGATGCACGCAGTGCCCATCCCGGCCAAGGCCAAGATGGGCTTCCGGCATTGACGACTTAGAAGCTTAAGCGAACCGCAAAGCGGAACTGCCGCTCACCCGTCGCACTGGTGATCTCACCAAAACCATTGAGTGCGCGGACACTACCGTCAGCATTGCGCGTGAGGTTGGAGACGTTGGCCCCCGGGTTGCCGAACTGCGGCGTATTGGTGACGCCGAAGCACTCGGCGCGGATCTGCATCTGGATCTTCTCCTTGATGGCAAACTTGCGGAAGAGGCCGGCGTCGAGGTTGAAGACGCCGGGTCCGCGAAGAATGTTGCGACCGGTGTTGCCGAAGCGGACTTCGGTGACCGGCGCGAAGGCGTTGGGGTTGAAGTAAGGCTGGCCGACGCCATGACCGCCGGGGATGTCGACGTTGGCAAGGATCTGGTCGGCCGTCTGGCTGTTACCGGGGGCGTTCAACGACGTACCGCTTGCGCTGACCGTGAACGGGGTACCGCTGGTGCGGCTCAGAATCCAGTTGGTCTGCCAACCTCCGACGATGTGGCGAACAAAGCCGCTGGAGAGCATCGGCTTGCCTTGTCCGAAAGGCAACTCATAGTTGCCGTAGATCTGGAGGTTGTGCGTGCGGTCAAACCCGGCAACGGCTTTGTTGCGATTCAGCATCGGAACGTAGTTGAAGGTTAAGCCGCCGTCTGTGTCATCCGTATAGCCGATGGCGCGCGACAGGGTGTACGACGCTCCCAGCAACGAACTGGCGAAGCGGCGGGTCACGTTGGTCTGCAGGCCGTTGTACTGGGCCGTATTGAAAGGCGTGAAGTAGCGAACGTCGGAGATTCGTCCGAAAGCAGGGAACAAAGCGCGACCGGCGTTGCCGCCACCCGGCCCAGCGGCGTTGATGTTCTGGATCACCGTCTGGCGAATTGCGCGGCTACCGACATAGCCGGCGGTGAAGTTGATGCCATGGCCCATATCGCGCTGCAGCGTGAGGTTCCAGGATTCAATGTAGCCGCGATTGAACTTCTGCGGAAACGTAGTGGTACCGACGGCGGCAGGCAGCGAAAAGACCGACTGGGTCAGATCGGGGCCAATGAATTGCGGCAAGCCAGTGCGCAGCGAACCAGCGGCCTGGAAGGATGTGGCACCGGAGAACTGCGTGGAGATCGTGGCCGGGTAGGCGTCGCGCAAATAACGGAAGGTGTTGGGGTCGACACTGATGCCGCCGCCAAGGCGGATCACCGTGCGCTCGTTCATACGGTAGGCGATGCCCAGGCGCGGGGCGAACTGGCCGTGGCCGGTGTCATAGCCACCGCGATAAACCTTATCGGTGTTGGGATCGTAGCGCTCACCCTCCCAGTGATCGCGGCGCGGGGCGGGGTAGATCTCGTAGCGGATGCCGTAGTCGATGGTGAGCTTGCGAGTGACCTGCCAGGCGTCGCGAATGTACATGCCGTAAGACGGCATCCGGACAGTGGCGGGGTTGAGGTACTGGATGTCCTTGCCCATGCCGGTGGGAGTGCCCAGGAGGAAGTCGGCATAGCTGTTGAAGCCTGTCGTGGCCGCTCCGCCGTTGAGCGAGGTGACGCCACCGCCAAAGTTGAAGCCGCCGCGCGGGCCATTGGAGGCTTGGGGCTGGAAGTGGTTGATGTCGAAGCGGCTGAACTCAAAACCGAAGCGGATTGAGTGGCTGCCTCTAACCCAGCCGATGTTTGAGCTGGCGACATACTGGTTGTCGCGGAACAGGAAGGGGTTGGAGACGTTGGGGTTGCCGAGGCTGGAGAATGACGATCCAAAGGTGAAGCGTGGATAGCCGGCTTGGAGCGGGTCGGTGCCGTTGGTGCCCGGGATCTTGAGCACGTCCAGGCCGTAGTTCTTGTCGAGATCGACGTTTTGAGCCGCCAGGCGCAATCGGGTGTAGCCGATGACGGCGTCAAAGATGAGACGGGGAGAGATGGTGTAAGTGCCGCCGACCGCCGCGGACTGGGTTAGGCCGGGCGCGGTGCCGGGTTGGCCGCCGTTGGTTGCGTCGCCGCCGGCGGCACCCAGGGAAGGCGGGTCGAATACGAGTGTGGGCGAGAAGCTATAGCGCGTGAACATCTGAAGGCGCTCGGTGGGCACGTAGTTGACCTTGAAGTCGACGTTGTCGCGGCGGAACTGATAACCCCCGACGGCGAGGTAGTTGTTTGGGAAGACGTTCGAGGGCTGATTGGCCGCCGGAATTAGGCCGGTCATGTAGGCCGAGGCTGGATCGATCAATGAAGCCGGAATGCGGTTGTTGGGGAAGGGTGTTCGCAGCGTGCCGTTGGGGTTGCCGGTGGAGGGATCGAACAGCGTTGTGCCGGTGGCGCTGAAGTCGCCGGTGCGCATGGCGGCCGTGGGCACGGTGCGGTTGGCGGTGGCGATCGTGCGGCGCGTCGTACGTTCCCAATCGGAGAAGAAGAAGAGCTTGTTCTTGACGATCGGGCCGCCGATCATGCCGCCGAACTGGTTCTGGACGTTTTTGGGGGCCTTGTTGGGGTCACCGGTGCAGGAGTAGAGACAGTAGAAATAATTGCGATTCTTGAGCGCGCTGTTGGTGAGAAACTCCCAGCCCGCTCCATGGAACTGGTTTGTGCCGCTCTTGATGATCACGTTGGTGGCGACGCCGCCCGCCATGCCCTGCTCGGCGTCGAAGGCGTTGCTGACGATGTTGACGGTCTCGATGGCTTCCACAGAGGGGACGTAGGCGACCAGGCGGGGGAGCCAAGGATGGCTGATGGTTGCCCCGTCCAGTTTGGTGCTGTTACTGGACTGCGGCATGCCGTTAGCCTGGGTGGCCATGGAGCGCTGGGGGTTACCCGATTCGGAATGGACCTCGACCGGCGGCGTGAATCCGGGGAGGATTTTATACAGGACCTGGAAGTTGCGGCCCTGCGAATTGATGAGCGGCAATTCGGTGATTTGTTCCGCCCGCAGTTGGTTGTTGACGTCGGCGCGGTCCGATTGCAGCATGACGGAGTTGGCACCCACCGTGATGCTCTCGTTCACCTGCGTAACCGACACGGTGACGTCCATGCGCAACACGGCGTTGGGCGTGACGGTGGTGCCGCTGAAGACGCGAGAGGCAAAGGCCGGGGCCGAGATCGTGATCTTATAGACGCCGGGTTGAAGGTCGCTCATCAGGTAGCCGCCGCGCTCGTCCGTCTGTGTCGTCTTGGTGTTTCCCGTGTTTGTGTTCAGGGCTTCCACCTTGGCGGCCGGGACGGCGGCACCGCTAGCGTCGGTGACGGTTCCAGTTAAGGAGCCATAAAGGGTCTGGGCCGCGACTGGCAAGGCGGAAAGGATCAGCAGAAGAAGGATGCGCATGGATACCTCAGGTTTCGGAGCGAGCAAGATAGTCATCGTCAACACCTGACCCGCTGTTAGGGGAATCCTATCAGAGCGATTGGCTTGAAACAATCCCACAGCACGAGTGTGAGTAAGTGTTCATCTCAAGTTTTGGTAATCGAAATGCTTACTCAGAATCATGGTCCCGGACCGCATCGCCGCTACAATCGCCGATTTCCTCTCCTCCTGCGTTTCCCCGGCGCTGCTCGAGCCGGGAGAAAAGCCGCTGGTGTTGGCCCGGGACCGCTTTCGCTTGGATCTGACGCCACGCGGCACCTGGCTTGAGGCGTGGGACGACGGACGGGTCTGGTCACGAAAGATCCTCAGCGCCGGTACCGCTTCGGGAAAGCGATTGCGTTTGGAGGCGTTTCGATTTGGGAAAGCGAATGTGCCGGTGACGCTGGTGGATGTGGCTGACTCGCGCACCGCGCCGGCGATTGACAAGAGTAAGCGAGGGGCCTTTGCGGCCCAATTTCGCTTGTTTCTGCATCGGCGTTTTGGCGGATGGCGTTGCGAGGGGTTCCGTAGCGAGGCGAAGTTGGAAAACTCGCTATCGCCCGTCTACCCGACCGCGCTGTATACACGCGGGCAAGAGGCGATGGCGACTGTTGGCGCGCCGGATCGCGACACAAGTTTTCATTCGTTGACTTTTGCGCTGATTTGGCTGGATTGGGTGAGGCGCTGGCATGGCGAGAGCTGCTCGCGGCGCCTGCTCTTGTATCTGCCGGAGTCTTTCGCGCGGGGCACTGTGTTGTTGGCCAGGGAGTTGGATCGGGCCAAGCTCGATGTCGAGATCTGGGTGTATTCGACCGATGGCGCAGAGTACGAATTGGATCCCAAAGATGCGGGTAACCGTGAAAGCACTCTGCTGCCCAGATATTCGCGCATCGGCGGGCCGGCTTGGTGGCAGCAGTTTGCAGCGAGGTTTGAAGCCGTTGACAACGTCGAGGAAGCCGATGGGAGCTTAACGTACCGAATTCGTGGCCTCGAATTTGCGCGTCTCCGCGCGTCGCGTGGCAACGAGGCCCCGGCTCTCGAATTCGGTCTCAAGCGCAAGCGAAAAATCAGGCCAACCGACTTGCCAGCCGTTGAAGCGCTGATCGCGGAAATCCTCTCTTTTCGCCATCCAGGCGCCGCTGATCGGGCAAATCCGCAATACCTCGCCGAGCCGGAGCGCTGGCTGGAATCGCAAGTGCGCCGCAACCTGACAGAGATCGACGCGGGGCTTGACCCCACTTGCGTTTATGGGCAGTCTCTCGGCAGTCTGCACGGGGAGCGCAGCGCTGTCGATCTATTGGCGATCGACTCGCGGGACCGTTTGGCGTTGCTCGAGTTGAAGGCGACCGAGGACATTCATCTGCCGCTGCAGGCCTTCGACTACTGGCTGCGAATCCGTCAACATGTGGCGGCGGGTGATTTCATCGGGGCCGGATATTTCCAAGGGCGTGAAATTAGCCGAAACAGTCCTCGTGTATTTCTGGTCTCACCGTCGCTGCACTTCCATCCGTCGACGGAGGCAATACTCCAGTGGCTGCCGCCAGCCTGCGAAATTGTGAAGGTGGGACTGAACGGCGCATGGCGGCAACGAATCGACGCCGTTTTACGTATGTAGAATTAGGGGTGAGCGCAATGAGTTTTCTTCCACAGCTACGGCAGGCAATTTCGACGTTGAATCCGAGTGAGGTTCGCGCCGCCGCCGAGCAGCGCGTCGCTATCCATCTCATCGCGGCGCAGCCGGAAACTTACACGGCGATGGCGGATTGGCTGTTGCCTCCAGGCCTCTCGCCCGCTAAGCGTACCGAGGCCTCCAGGATGGTCTTTCTGGCGGGCGAAAGCGATAAGCCGGCGAATTTCGATTTGGAGATTTATGCGGAAGATGCCATCGCCCCGGCAGACGCCATTATCTTCCGGCGCGAGGACCCGCGTCGCACGGTGCGCCAGATCCTGGACCGGAAAGAGCAGTTGGGGCTGCCCCTGGCGCGTTTGTTTCCGCCCTTTCGCGAAGCCGTCTGCAACCGTCTGATTCAGAAGATCGCGATTGAGAACGCGGGTTTCTCACTCGCCACCGCGCTGCCGAACATCGCGCCGATCCTGGGCTTGACCTGGGCTGTGGGCGAGTTTGCCAGCGACTCTGTAATTTTGACGATGAACCAAATTCGGCTCGTGTTCTTCCTGGGCGCGGCGAATGACCGGGCGATCGGCTACAGCGAGCAGCGCACAGAAATCGGTTCGATTGTCGCGGGTGCCTTCGGGTGGCGAGCCGTGGCCCGCGAATTGGTGGGCAAAATTCCGTTGGGCGGTGGGCTGATCCCCAAGGCGGCGATCGCCTACGCCGGCACCTATGTAGTCGGACGAAGCCTCGAACGCTATTATCGCTTCGGCTACAAATACACGCGCGCCGAGCGGCACAGCGCCTATCAGGAGGCCTTTGAAAAGGGCAAGGTTCTGGCTGGCGGGCTGATTGATCGGATCAAGGCGCGCAAGAGTGCCTAAGCCGGTTGCGCTCGTGACGGGTGCCAGCCGTGGCATCGGGCGGGGCATCGCGATTGAGCTTGCCAGGACCCATCAAGTTGTAGCTACCTACCGGGGCAACCGGGAGGCGGCAGAAAGCCTGCGCGAAGCCACCGGCGCAGAAATTGTCCAGAGCGATATCGGGTCGGCCGCCGATCGATTTTCACTACTGGCTCACGTTGCGGAGCACATTGGGCCCATTGATTTGCTGGTCAACAACGCGGGCATTGCGCCGCGGATACGGGCCGATATTCTGGAGGCGGGCGAGGAGAGCTTTGACGAATTGATCGCCACCAACCTCAAAGGGCCGCACTTTCTGACGCAGGCCGTAGCCCGTCAGATGGCCGCTCGCCAAACCGGCCGCATTGTGTTTATCACCTCAATTTCGGCCTTCACCTCAAGCGTGAATCGGGCCGATTACTGTATTTCGAAAGCGGGCCTGTCGATGTCGGCGCAGACTTTTGCCGCTCGCTTGGCGCCCGAGGGTGTGTTGGTTTTCGAGATTCAGCCGGGTATTATCCGCACTGACATGATTTCCAAGGTCGAAGCCGTTTATGAGGAAAAGATCGCCGGCGGCCTGCTGCCGCAGCGGCGCATGGGCGAAGCCTCGGACATAGCAAAGGCGGTGCGCGCCATCGCTGACGGTCTTCTGGATTACTGCGCCGGGCAAGTGTTGAACGTCGACGGCGGCTTTCATCTGCGCACTCTTTAGAGTCCCTGTGATACCTTGGTTTTTCTAATGGCACCAGTCACTGCACCCAAGTCCTTTTTCGGTTGGTGGATCGCCGCTTTCGCCTTTCTCACCTTCGGCATCGCCGTAGGCATCCCTTATTACGGAATGCCGTTCTTCTACGACTATTACGAGAAGGCTTTTGGCTGGACTCGCAAAGAGATCACGCTCGGCTTCCCGCTGGCAGCGACCTTGACGCTCTGGGTGGGTCCGCTGGTAGTGCCCCGATTCAGTCCGCGCAAGTTGCTGGCGATCGGAACAGGCTGTACTGCATTGGCTTTTGTTGGCTTCGGTACGATGGGCGGCTCATTGCCGGTCTATTACAGCTTCTGGGTGCTGTACATCGTTGGGTACATCTTCTCGGGCCCAATCGTTCACCAAGTGATCGTCAGCCAATGGTTCCGCAAGAATCGCGGCAAGGCAATGGCGGTGGTCTACTTAGGCGTCGGCTTGATCGGCGGGATTTCACAAAAGGTGATCGCCAAGCCGCTTACTGAAGGCTATGGCTTCCAACAGGCTCTGATCTTAATTGGCGGAATGATGCTCATGTCCTGGCCGCTGGCGCTGATCTTCATGCGCGATAAGCCATCGGAGAAGGATCAGTTTCCCGACGGCGCCCTATTCGCTCCAGCCGAGATGAAAGCCGAACCGAAAAGCTTCGCCTATCTGGTGTCGCAGCCCGCATTTTGGCTGTTGCTGATCGGCAGCGCTTGTTCAATTGGCGCGATCGGCTCCATTAACCAGCACATGAAGTTCATCTTCAAAGAGCAGGGCTTTACCGAGCAGGGCGTTCTGAATGCGATGAGTTCCGACGCGACGTTGTACATTCTTTGGAGCTCGATCGCCGGGCGCTTGTTTATGGGTTATCTGGCGGACCGCTTTCCGAAGAAAC
>JANXUM010000331.1 GCA_025356215.1 Bryobacter sp.
GGCGCGGCCTGGAGGGCGGAATCGTAGGCTTGGCGGCGGTCTTCGTGACAGAGCGTTTCGACCACCTCGTTGAGTCGCTTCATTTGGGCCTCTGCGAGGTGGCGCAGGACGCCGTCGGGTTGGAGGTCTGGATGGAGCAGTTTGGTGACGCCGCGAAAGGCCTTGCGGATTTCCTCGGGACTGGCGTCATGGGCGATGCCCAGCTCATCGTAGTAGGTCATTGCGGTTCACTTCAGGGCGGCGAGTGGCCTAGCGCCGCCAGACGAGCATGCCGGAGGCGGTGCCGGCACCGAAGGTGACCAAGCGGTCGACCATGGTCATCGTCATGCGCCGGCGCTTGTTGTCGGGGATATACAGAACGTCGTTGGCGAGCAGGGGGACGTCGGGGGACTTGCGCTCGATGATCTTGGAGAGATGAATCTGGATCTCGTTGCGGCCATTTTCAGCGCCCTCACGGCGGTAGATATAGGCCTCGTCGGTTGCGAAGGGAAGCAGGCCCTCGCTGAGGGCGAGCATCTTGAGGACGGTGGTGTCGAAATTGTCGCGCATGGGGAAAGCGCCGGGCTTTTTGACATTGCCGACGACAAAGATTTTGCCAGCCTCGGGAATGCGGATCTCTTCTCCGCCGCGCAAGGGGTAGTTGAGCTCGGGGTCTGCCTGATCGATGAGCTGTTTGACGGGAACGCGCAGGATGAGGTTGGCGGGCTTGCCATCGGGCCCGGCTTGAGTGCGGCTGAGGAGAATCTCAGAGCCGGCCTCGGGGGTGAGGCCGCCGGCGCGGCTGAGGGCCTCGAGCAGCGTGACGTTGCCGAAGGCCTGGAAGGTGAGGGGTTGTTTTACAGAGCCCATGACGCTGATGGGACGGCTGACGTATTCTGCAACGGTGACTGTGACCACGGGATCGACCAGGATCTGTTCTTTGGCAATGGCGGCGGCGATGACGCTCTCAAGCTCGCCCGGGAGCTTGCCCTCTACGGCGAAGACCGTCTTAAGCATGGGGACGCGGATGACCCCTTCTTGGCTGACGCGGACGGAGCGGGAAAGCTCTGGGGCACCGTAGACCTGGATGCTGAGAAGGTCGTTGGGACCGATGCGTTGGGCGGGGAGGTTGTTTGGCGCGGCTACCTGCTGCTGCGGGGGCGGGGCCTGGGCGAGAAGCGCGGGGATGACGAGAAGGGTGAGTAGGGAGTGCATAAAAGTTATGAGAGGTACTAGGGGATGGGTCGGAAGGGGCCGACCCAGTCGGCCTCAACACTGACGGCGATGCTGCGCTGGAGGAGTGTCAGGCTGAGAACCACAAGCGGCTGAGCGGGGGAACCCATGAGGACGCCGCGAACGCCTTCGAGCGGACCGGCCTTGAGGCGGCAGGGGACGCCGAGCGCGGGGAAAGGGGCGGGGCCGATGGGAAGCCGGGCGTCGACGACGCGCTGGAGGGATTCCAGTTCTTCTTCATCGACGGGCGCGGGTTGAGCCGCGAAGCCGATGAGGGAGTGGACGCCGGGCATGGTCGCGATCTGGAGGCGCTGGGCCGGGTGGAAGCGGGTGAAAAGGAAACCGGGGAAAAACTTAAGCCCAATGGGCGCAAAGCCCTGCGCGAGCAAGCGGTCGCGCACCTGCCGGTCTGCCCGGGGCTGGGTGCGAATTATGAAATGTGGATGTTTCGGCTCAGCGGCCGTCACCAACTGCCGGACGAACAGGTCCGACAGCGCCCCGATGCCAGGAGCATGGTTTGCCATCTAGAAGAGTTATCGGCGAAGGGGGGAAAGCCGATGTATCTCTAGTGCATTATTGACGGATAGGGCTGACGGGCTTGGGGGTAGTTAGGCGGTGATCGGCCGGAGGCTCATCTTGATTTTGTTGAAGTCGTTGCGGTCGAGGGCTTTGGAGCTAGCGATGCGGGCGTGGGGAACGACGACGAGGACGGAGGCGTTCTCGCGGGGGATCGGATAGACCTCGAGGTCCTGCGCGCCGCTGCCCTTTACCTTTTGAGCGGATTCAGAGGTGGCGTAGGCGACGATGTGGAGGCTACCATCGGCGAGCTTGTGCATCTCGAAGCTCTGTTTGGGTTCGGCGATGAAGATACCGCCGTTTTCGTTAGCGGGAGTGTAGGTGAAGCCGTAGACCCCGTTAGAGATCTTTGACCAGCTTCGGCCCTCGTCTTCTTTGGAAACCGGAACTACCCGATTGGAAGCGCGCAATTGTTCACGTTCTGACATAACTTCTAGGATAAACTGTGCGACCCTAGTATTTTCAAAATGTCTCAAGAAGCCAAACCGGCCCCGGTTATGGCCACTGACCCTTGGGAAGACGAGCTCGCCTCTCAACTACGGTCCTCTTTTACTGACGTCAGCCTGAAACTCGAATCGTTCCACGGCCAGCCCTTTGCGACGTTGGAGCCTGGAGGGTATGTCAAGGCGGTGGAATTCCTGAAGGCGCAGGGCTTTGACTACCTGGTGGATTTGACGGCCGTCGACCATCCCAAAGACCCTGTTCGCTTTGAGATTGTGGCGATCCTGTATTCGTTTGCGGCGAACCGGCGGGTGCGGGTGCATACGCGGGTGGGGGATGGGGAGGCGGCACCGACGTTGACTGGACTTTACGCGGCGGCGAATTGGCTGGAGCGGGAAATCTGGGATATGTTTGGCGTCGCGTTTGCGGGGCATCCGAATCTGAAGCGAATCTTGATGCCGGAGGATTGGCAGGGCCATCCGCTGCGTAAAGAACGCAGCATTGTGGCGATGGATCAAGAGTGGGTGCGGGCGAATCTGGATATCGAGAGTGGACAGTGAGCACGCAGCCCGTTAATTATTTAGAGACTTCGGAGTTGGTGCTGAACATGGGGCCGCAGCATCCGTCGACGCACGGCGTGTTGCGATTGGTATTGAAGCTGGACGGGGAGCGGGTGAAGGCGGTGGAGTGCATTATTGGGTATTTGCACCGGGGTGTCGAGAAGATTGGCGAGAACCGGACCTATACGCAGTTTGCGCCTTATGTGGACCGGATGGATTATGTATCGGCAGTGGCCAACGGGCTGGGGTATTGCCTGGCGGTGGAGAAGCTGATCGGGGTGGAGGCACCGGCGCGGGCGCAGATGGTGCGGGTGGCTCTTGCCGAGTTAAACCGGATCTCGTCGCACCTGTTGTGGTTGGGGACGCACGCGTTGGACATTGGCGCGATGACGGCGCTGTTCTATTGCATGAGGGAGCGCGAGGAAGTTCTCAAGATTTTCGAGAACTACTGTGGAGCGCGACTGACGACGCACGCCTTCAGGATTGGCGGGTTGCAGTACGATTTGCACGATACCTTTGAGGCCGAGGCGCGGGCGTTTTGCGACATGTTTGAGAAGCGGATCGATGAGTACGAGCAGTTGCTAACGAAGAATCCGATCTGGGTGGAGCGTCTGCGCGGGGTGGGGGTGCTGACGGCGGAGGAATGTAAGAGTTTTGCGGTGTCGGGGCCGATGATCCGGGCGGCGGGGGTGAACTGGGACTTGCGCAGGGCACAGCCATATTCTGGCTATGAGCAGTTTGAGTTTGACGTGCCGGTGATGCATGGGGCGGACAGCTACGACCGCTATCTGGTACGGGTGGAGGAGATGAGGCAGAGCGTCAGGATCATCCGGCAGACGTTGGGTAGGATCCCGGGCGGAGCGATCCTGGCGAAGGTGCCGAAGGTGTTGAAGCCGCCGGCGGGTGAGGTGTATGTCTCCACGGAGGCGCCGAAGGGCGAATTGGGATATTACATCGTGTCGGATGGATCGCAGCATCCGTACCGGTTGCGAGTGCGACCGCCGAGCTTTATGAATTTGGCTTCGCTCGAGAAGATGGCGGTGGGGGCGCTGGTGGCCGACGTGGTGGCGATTATCGGGACGATCGACATTGTGCTGGGCGAGGTGGACCGATAATGGAGATGGCGGCGAATTCCATGTTGAACACTTTAAAGCGATGGTTGTTGCTGGACTTGCTCGACGGATTGTGGGTGACGTTCAAGATGCAGGGCACCGGGAATATTGCCACGGAGCAGTATCCGTCGGATCGGCCGAAGGTGGCCGAGCGCTACCGGGGCGCGCCGCGTTTGAACATCAACCCGGAGAACAACGAGACGCTGTGCATTGGGTGCGACCTGTGCGCGAAAGCGTGCCCAGAGAATCTGATTGTTGTGGGCACGGTTCGCAATAAGGAGACGCGGCGGCTGGACTTGACGACATTCACCTACGATCTGTCGCGATGCATGTTTTGCGGCTTGTGCGAGGACGCCTGCCCGGTGGACGCGCTGGAATTGACGCAGGATTTTGAGATGGCCTCGTACACGCGCGAGGGGTTGATTTGGGACCGGCAGATGCTGGAGGAAGGCCCAAGGCCAACGCAGTACACCCGCTAATGGATGACGCCCTGTTCTACATTTTTGCCGCGATCACGCTAACCGGAGCCGTGCTGACGATCACGCGCCGCAACCCGGTGCATTGCGCGCTGGCGCTGATCTTCTCGCTGCTGGGGGTAGCGGGGCTGTTCTTGTTGCAGGCGGCGGAGTTTTTGTTTGCGGCGCAGATTCTGCTGTATGTGGGCGGGGTGATGGTGCTGTTTTTGTTCACGATCATGTTGCTGCATTTGGAAGACGCGGTGAAGTTGCGGCGGTACAGCAGGCAGTGGCCAGTGGCGGTGGCGGCATTGGGGGCGGTTTTGTTGGAGCTTTGCGTGTTTATCCAGACGGGCGTGGCGGGACTGCCACCGAGACCCGCGGAGCGGATGAATTTGACGGGGAACACGGAGCGGATTGGGGACGCACTGTTCCGGCAGTTTTCGTTGCCGTTTGAGGCGGCTTCATTGCTGTTGCTCGTTGCGATTGTGGGCGCAGTTTGGACGGCGAAGAAGAAAGACGAAGTAGCGGAATGAGTCTGGCGCCGGTGGGTACGGGGCATTATCTTGTGCTGAGCGCGGCGCTGCTGGCGATCGGTTGCGCGGGGCTGCTTTTGCGGCGCAATGTGATCGTGATCCTGATGTCGATCGAGCTGATGCTGAACGCGGTGAACATCAACCTGGTGGCGTTCTCGGGACACTGGCGGCATGTGACGGGACAGGTGTTTGCGATTTTCGTGATCACGGTGGCGGTGGCGGAAGCGGCGGTGGGGCTGGGAATCCTGATCGCGTTGTTCCGCAATCGCGGGACGGTGCTGGCCGATGAGATCGATCTACTGAAATGGTGAACGCGTTGCCCAGCTTTTGGATGATTCCGCTGTATCCGTTGATCGGAGCGGCGGTGATCGCGGTATTGCGGCGCGGGTCTGGGTGGATCGGATCGGCGGCGGTGGCATTGAGCTTTTTGCATGGCTTGGCGGCGGCGATGGCGCCGCGCGGCGGGATGCTTACCTACGAGATGTACGAGTGGATGCCGGGGATTGAGTTCGGATTCCATTGGGACGAGTTGAGCATGGCGATGGTGTTGATCATCACCGGGGTGGGGTTGTTAATTCACTTGTATTCGATCGGGTATATGGCCGAGGAAGAGGGGTTTTGGAGGTACTTCGCGTACCTGAACCTGTTTGTGTTCTTCATGCTGCTGCTGGTGATGGCGAACAACCTGGCGTTGCTGTTTGCGGGCTGGGAGGGGGTGGGCGTGGCGAGCTATTTGCTGATCGGCTTCCACCACGATCGACCGACGGTGAACCGCAACGCGAACAAGGCTTTTTTGTACAACCGCGTGGGGGACGCGGGATTTCTGATGGGGGTGTTTATCTTGCTGGCGGCTTTGGGGACGGTGGATTTTAAGACCGTCAACGAGGCACCGGCGACGCCGGCGATGCTGGTGGCGGGGCTGTTGCTGGCGCTGGGGGCGACGGGGAAATCAGCGCAGTTGCCGCTATTTGTGTGGCTGCCGGACGCGATGGTGGGGCCGACGCCGGTGTCGGCGCTGATCCACGCGGCGACGATGGTGACGGCGGGGATTTACTTGTTTGCGCGGCTGGCTCCGTTCTATTTGAAGTTGCCGGAGGCGGGGGCGGTGATTGCGGCGGTGGGGGCGATCACGGCGTTGATTGCGGCGACGATCGCGTTGGTGGAGCACGACATCAAGCGGATTTTGGCTTACTCGACGATTAGTCAGTTGGGGTTGATGTTTATGGCGGCGGGGCTGGGGGCGACGGACGCGGCGATGTTTCATGTGGCGACGCATGCGTTCTTCAAGGCGTTGTTGTTTTTGTGCGCGGGCAATCTGATTCATGCGCTGCGCGGCGAACAAGACATGCGTTACATGGGCGGGCTGAAGGACAGGATGCCCTGGACTTTTCGCTTGATGACGGTGGGAGCCCTGAGCTTGGCTGGGTTTCCCGGGTTAGCTGGCTTCTTTTCGAAGGACGCGATTCTGGTGGCGGCCGAGGGGTCGCCATGGCTGTTGGGCACGGCGTTGACGGTGAGCTTCTTGACGGCTGCGTATTCGAGCCGTATGATCTGGGCGATTTTCTTCGGGCGCTATGAGCGGGACGACGCGCATGAGGCGCACGGGGTGATGCTGCACACGTTGTGGCCGCTGGCGGTGGGGAGTGCGTTCGCGGGATACTTTGGGCCGCACCTGGATGGGGCGTGGCGGATGATGGCGGTATCGGGCGTGGTGTCCATCGCGGGGCTTTGGTTGGGGCGGCACTTGCTGATCCCGACGATGCTGGTGAAGTTGTTTTGCCGGCGGTGGTTTGTGAATGAGGCATATGAGTTTGTTTGGGTGAGGGTGGTTGGCAGGCGGGGGGCGGATGGGTTGGATTGGGTGGACCGGAAGGTGATCGATCTGGGGCCGCGCGGGGTGTCGGCGCTGACGAGTGGATGCGCTCAGTTTGCCGGGTGGTTTGATCGCATGGTTGTGGACGGCGTGGTGAGGGCAACGGCGTTTGCGTTTGAGGCGGCTTCGTTCCCGGTGCGGGCGATGCAGACGGGCAGAATGCCGCAGTATGGGTTGATGTTGATCTTGACGCTGGTATCGGCGCTGGGATGGTACTTGCTGCAATGACGATGCTGTTGGCGATCGCAATCGTTGGGGCGCTGGCGGTGTTGTTGGCACCGCGGCGCTTTGCCTGGGCGCTGGGGATGATTGCGACGGCGGCGGTGTTGGGCGAGGCAATCGTATTGGCAACTGGCGATTTGCCGTTGACGGAGCGGCAGGTTTGGATCCCGTCGATCGGCGCTCAACTGTTGTGGCATCTGGACGGGATCAGTTTGTTGTTTGTGTTGTTGACCGCGCTGATGAGCCTGTTGGGAATCGCGGCCAGTCCTGGGATGCCGCGGTTGTTTTACGCGATGTTGCTGATGCTGGAGGCGGGGTGCCTGGGTGTGTTTTTGGCGCAGGATCTGCTGCTGTTTTTCATTTGCTTTGAAGCGGTGTTGATTCCGATGTACTTCCTGATTGGGATCTGGGGCGCGGAGCAGCGGCGCTATGCGGCATTCAAGTTTTTTCTGTATACGGCGGTGGGTAGTGTGTCGCTGCTGGTGGGGATTATGGCCTTGTATTTGCAGTCCGGCTTGCGGACTTTTGAGTTGCCGGTGTTGTTGACGGCGAGCTTGCCGTTGGGCACGGAGCGGCTAATTTTTTGGGCGCTGTTTTTAGGGTTTGCGATCAAGATCCCGATGTTTCCATTTCATACCTGGTTGCCCGACGCGCACACGCAGGCGCCGACGGCGGGCTCTGTGATGCTGGCGGCGGTGATGTTGAAGATGGGCACTTATGGATTCTTGCGGATCTCGTTACCGCTGCTGCCGAAGGCGAGCATCGACGCGTCGATCGTGCAGGCGCTGGGCGGGTTGTCGCTGGTGGCGATCCTCTATGGCGCGATGGTTTGTTTGGCGCAGAAGGATTGGAAGCGGCTGATCGCGTATTCGTCGGTGAGCCATCTGGGCTTTTGCACGCTGGGGCTGTTTAGTTTGAATTCGACGGGGATTGCGGGGAGCGTGATTCAGCAGTTGAATCACGGCATCTCGACGGGCTTACTGTTCTTGCTTGCGGGCTTTGCTTATGAGCGGCGGCATACGCGCACGATTGCGGAGTATGGCGGGCTGGGCAAGCCGATGCCGGGCTTTGCGCTGGTGTTTGGCCTGGCGATGCTGAGCTCAATCGGAGTTCCGCTGTTGAATGGGTTTGTTGGGGAGTTTACGATCTTGCGCGGCGCATATCTGGCGCGGCCCTGGTGGGCGGCGGTGGCGGTGGTGGGGATCGTGTTGTCGGCGGCCTACATGCTGGCGTTGTACCGGTATACGATGCTGGGGCCGATCACGCATGAAGAGAATCGGAACTTGCCGGATTTGAGTTTGCGGGAGTGGGCGATAGCGGCACCGTTGATGGCGTGGGCGGTTTGGATCGGTGTGCGGCCGGATTGGTATTTTCATTTGGTTGAGGGTCCGGTGGAGCAGATTATGGGGAGGCTGCGACCGTAATGCCCTTTATGGCCGTGAACGATTTCTTCTCGATCCTGCCGGCGGCGGTGATAGCGTTGTTTGGCTGCGCGCTGCTGTTGATGCGCTTTGAGGGCGGGCGCGTGTATCCGATGTTTGTGGTGGTGGGGGAAGTGCTGGCGGGTGTAGGTTTGTGGCGGCAGGCGGATTATGTGGGCTTGGTGGGGTTTCAGGGGTCGATCCTGGTCGACCGGTTTGGGATCTTCTTCAACAGCGTTTGCCTGGCGGCGGCGGTGATGGCGGCGATCGGGGCTTATCGCTATCTGAAGGGCAAGGATGAGGACCATCCGGAGTTTTACGCATTGATTTTGTTTGCGCAGAGCGGGATGTACCTGATGGTGTCCGGCACCGAGTTGATGACGGTGTTTATTGGCCTGGAGATTACGGCGATCAGCTTTTATGCGCTGACTGGATTCTTGCGGGTCGAGGCGCGATCGAACGAGGCGGCATTGAAGTATTTGTTGTTGGGAGCGTTTTCCAGCGCGTTGCTGCTATATGGATTTTCGGTGTTGTACGGACTGACGGGATCGACGCGATATTTGACCATCACCTCAATGCTGGCCAACCGCTTGCCCAACGATCCGCTGATATTGCTGGCGATTGTGCCGATCGTGCTGGGTTTGTTGTTTAAGGTGGCGGCGGCACCATTGCATATGTGGGCACCGGACGCCTATGAAGGCGCGCCGACGCCGGTGACGGCGTATCTGGCGACGGCGTCGAAGGTGGCGGCGTTTGGGTTGCTGATGCGGCTGTTGTTGGGGCCGTTGCATGAGTTCCGTCCGAGCTGGGAGGCGATCGTGGGAGTGGCGGCGATCGCCAGCCTGACCATCGGGAACGTGGCGGCGATCACGCAGAGCAGCGCGCGACGGATGCTGGCGTATAGCAGCGTCGGGCACGCCGGGTACATCTTGTTGGGGCTGGTGGCGGGCAACCAGGCGGGGATCGAAGCAATGCTGGTGTATCTGCTGGTGTACACGTTGATGACGACGGGCGCGTTTCTGGTGTTGGCGGCGATGGAGCGCGAGGGCGTGGACGATTTTCGTGGAATGCTGTACACCCACCCGGGCGCGGCGATGTTGATGATCGTGTTTTTGGTGTCGCTGGCGGGGCTGCCGCCGACGGCGGGGTTTATGGCGAAGTACACGATTTTCCTCGCGTTGATTGAAGCGCGGCAGCATTGGTATGCAATCGTCGGGGCCCTGTATGTGGCGGTTTCGTTGTATTACTACTTCCGGATGGTGCGTGAGATGACGCGGACGCCCGAGGACGGTGCGGTAGGTGTGGAGATGAGCACGGGGTGGAGGGCGGCGGTGGGGACGGCGGCGATTTTGACGTTGGGCCTGGGGTTGAATCCGGAACCGGTATTTGCCTGGGCGAGGAGCGCGCTGAAATGATGGAGTATTTCCCCTATCTGATGGCGCTCGGGTTTGCCGCCGCGTTTCCGCTGGCGGTAGGTTATCTGGTGTTGGCCGAGCGTAAGTTGTTAGCGGACTTTCAGGCGCGGCTGGGGCCGATGCGCACAGGGCCGCATGGACTACTACAGCCGTTGGCGGACGCCTTGAAGCTGGTGTTGAAAGAAGATCTGGTGCCGGAACGCGCAGACCGCTTTTTGTTTTATCTTGCGCCGGTGATCAGCATTGGGCCGGCGTTTGCGGCGTTTGCGGTGATTCCGGTAACGAAGTTTTTGAACATCAGCGACGTCAACGTGGGGCTGTTGCTGATCTCGGCGATGGCGGCGGTGGGCGTGTTTGGGTTGATCCTGGGCGGCTGGAGCAGCAACAGCAATTATGCGCTGTTGGGGGCGATGCGCGGGGCGGCGCAATTGATCAGCTATGAGGTGGCGATGGGGCTGGCGCTGGTGAGCGTGGCGATGATGGCGGGGACGCTGTCGATGGCGAAGATTGTGGAGGCACAACTGACGCAGCAGGTATGGTTTGTGTTTGGCAACTACGGCTTTATGCTCTTGACCTTCTTTACGTTTTTGATCGCGGCGGTGGCCGAGGTGAATCGCGCGCCGTTCGATTTGCCGGAGGCCGAGAGCGAGATCGTGGCGGGGTACCACACGGAGTACAGCGGTTTTCGTTTCGCCTTTTACATGCTGGCTGAGTACACGAACATCTTTATCGTTTGCTGCGTGGCGGTGACTTTGTTTTTTGGCGGATGGCTGCGACCGTTCCCGAATGTGGCGTGGCTGGAGTGGCCGATGGAGGCGATGGTTCCGCTGGTGCTGGGGGGGCTTTGCGCGTATGGATGTTGGCGGATGAAACTTTGGCCGCTGGTGGGGTTGTTTGCGATTGGCGGGGCGGTGTTCTTGATTCCGCAGGTGCGTGAATTGGCGACTGGGCCGTTCTGGTTTTTGTTAAAGCTGAGTGGGATTTTCTACGTGCTGGTTTGGTTTCGGGCGAGCTGGCCGAGGATGCGTTACGACCAATTGATGGACCTTGGGTGGAAGCGTTTGATTCCGCTGGCGATGGGATGCCTGTTCGTGAACGCGATTTTGGGGATGTTGTAGGAACGAGGGACGGAGCGCTCGGGGTTGCCGCATTCGGCCCAAGTGGTTGTCGAGCGGGGACGACGCTAACCTGGGGAAATAGCGGGTCCCCACTTTTGACACTTCGGGCGTACTCAGTATTTGGGGCTGCAGATTGTCAAAGATCTTTGGGGCTATGTGGCCGCCGGGTGGGACGCCGCTGGGGAAATTGGGTTTGTTTCAGGAATTTATCTGATCTTTGGCCTCCTGGGGGATGTGAAGGCCGTGACGCTCGACGGCTTCGATGATGGCCCGGTTGAATTCCTCCAGCGAGATGTCGACATCGGGAGGCGGGTAGCGGGGGCGGTCGGGTGTTTTGGGGATTTCGGCGTCGGATTGGGTTTGTTCCGCGATTTCTTCCGGCTCGGG
>JANXUM010000391.1 GCA_025356215.1 Bryobacter sp.
CGGTGCCAAGGTTACCCGCGTCAAGCTTGACGCCGCCAACACTTATAAACATGACGTTAAGGCAATGCTCGCCGCCGACCCCACAGCCGGTGCCTTCTACATCTGTAACCCCAACAACCCCACGGGTACGCTGACCCCCAAGGCCGATATCGCTTGGCTCATCAAGAACAAGCCCGCTGGCAGCGTAGTCATCCTTGACGAAGCTTACATCCACCTCACGGGCGCCGAGTTCGGTTCCGACTTTGTCCAACAGGACAAGGACGTAGTCATCCTTCGCACCTTCTCCAAGCTCTTCGGCATGGCCGGCCTCCGCGCCGGTGCTGCCATCGCCCGTCCCGACCTGCTCAAGAAGCTCATGCCTTACTCTTCCGGCGCTCTGCCCATCACCGGCATGGTCGGTGCCACCGCGTCGCTCAAGGTCAAGGACCTCGTCGCCAAGCGCAAGGCCATCATCGGCAACACCCGCGAAGACGTTCTGAGCTGGTGCACCAAGAAGGGTTATGCCTTCATCCCCTCCGTTTCCAACAAGTTCATGGTCGACGTCAAGATGCCCGCGCGCACCTATGTTGAATCCATGGTCAAGGAAAAGGTTCTCGTCGGTCGCGCATGGCCCTCCATGCCCACCATGGTCCGCGTTTCCATCGGTCTCCCCGAGGAAATGGCCAAGTGGAAGACTGCCCACGAAAAGGTCATGAACTCCGCCAAGGCGTAGCTTCTAATTGCTCGATATCCTGGGGGCACGCGCCGCGTCCGCGCTTGCCCCCTCAATCCTTGACTCTGCTGTTTCCCTAGGACGACTTTGCAACTCCCCAAGCTCGACTACTCCTGGAAATCCCTTGGCGGCGATGTCTTCGGTGGCGCCATTGCGGCACTGATCGCCCTCCCCTACGGCCTCGCCATGGCCACCCTGATGGGCATCCCTCCGATCTATGGCATTTTTACATCTCTCATCTCCGGTCCCCTTACCGCTCTCCTTGGGCGCAATCCAGTCCTAATCGGCGGCACCTCAACCGTCACCCTTCCTTTCCTCGCCTCCGCCGTTCGCCAGCAGGGCCTTGCCGGCTGCGCCAAGGTCACGTTAGTCGCCGCCGTCTTCATGATGATCTTCAGCGTGCTCAAACTGGGCCGCCACATTACCAAGATTCCGCACACGGTTGTCTCCGGATTCTCCTGCGGTATCGGCGCCATGATGGTCGTCAATCAGCTCCGCACCATCCTCGGCATTCAAGTCCCCAAAGACCTCGTCTGGCCATCGTCGGTTCTGTTGCAGCTCAAGCTCGTCGCGCTCTACATTGGCACCACCCACTGGGCACCCCTTTTGCTGGGTACGATCGTGATTGCCGGTGCCTTCTTCTTCTCCGGCGTTAGTAAGAAGGTCCCCGCCCCCTTGCTGGGCGTACTCTTGGCCGTCGGCGTCTCTGTCGCCTTCGGTATGCACGAGAAAGAGGTCGGTCGCCTCAACCTCGACATCCCCCCCTTCATGGGCTTCACCTGGAGCCCCCTCGAAGTTTTCGATCTCGTCAATGAAGGCTTCGGCCTGGCCGTCGTCTCCAGCATCAACCTCCTGATCACGTCGCGTGTCGTCGATCACTTCCGCGGTCGCCACCGCCAGATGCATGACGACGATGCCGACGGCGAACTCGGCGCTTACGGCATTGCCAACGTGGTCTGCGGTATCTTCGCCGCCCCAATGAGCGTTGGCATTCCCGCCCGTTCTCTGGCCAACGTGCGCTGTGGCGGCGTTTCGCGGATTTCCAACGTCGTCCACGCCGCGCTTCTTTTGCTCTTTCTGGGCCTGGGCTCCGAAATGGTTTCTCACATTCCGCTTCCCGCCCTGGCCGGTGTTACTGCCTACGTCGGCATCTGCTTGCTGGAGTGGGGCACTTGGCACCGCCTCGCCAAAATGCCCATCGTCGATTCCGGCGCCTTCCTTGCGACGGCGCTTGCTACTTTGTTGATTAACGCCGTCGCCGCCGTTGCGATCGGCTGCGGTTTCTATCTTTTCCGCTGGCTCTATCACACCGTTCTGGAGCGGCCTCGTTTGGCCGAAACCCCCAGCGCCAGCGCAACCGCTACACCCGTCTGACTGCGCGCCAAGCCCCTCTGGGCCCCGCTGGCGCGCGCGTCCTTCCGCGAACCGTCCCGCTCAATGTCCTGAGCAGCCTCAAGCATCACCAAATCTAAACTTCAATCAAGGTGGCCTATGCGCATCCGCATCGCTTCACTCCTGTTGTGTTTTGCTTCGTTCGGCTTGGCCCAGTCTTACCAGGGCGGCCTCCGGGGCAGTGTCAAAGATCCCGGCGGGGCATCCATCGCCACGGCCAAAATCACCATCGTCGACGAGGCCACCAATGTCAGCCGCTCTACTCTCACCAATGACTTGGGCGAGTATGTTTTCCAAAGTGTCAATCCCGCCACTTATCGATTTGTCGTCGAATCTCCCGGCTTCTCCCGCTCCGAGCAAAAGGGCGTCGTCATTGCCACCCAGGCCTTCTTGACTCTCGACGTCAAACTCAACGTCGGCGACATCGCCCAAAGCATCAACGTCGTCGAAGAGATCCCGCTCATGGAGACGGCCAACGCCAGTGCCGGCCAAGTCATCGATTCTCAAAAGCTCACCGACTTGCCCAACCTCGGCCGTAATCCCTTCATGATGGCCAAGCTCGCTCCCAATGTCGTCCAGGCCGGCGATCCTCGCTTCAATCGCATGCAAGACCAAAGCGGCAGTTCCGCCATCTCCATCGCCGGCGGCCCTGTCCGCGGCAACAATTACCTGCTTGACGGCGTGCCCATCACCGATTCGACCAACCGCGCCGTCATCATCCCGACGCTGGAGGCCGTCATGGAAGTCAAGATCCAGGCCAGCACCTTCGACGCCGAAGTGGGCCGCACAGGTGGCGGCATGTTTAACACCTTCCTCAAGAGCGGCTCCAACCAATTCCACGGCAGCATGCTGGGATATCTGCGCGAGAAGGAGTTTCTGGCCAACAGCTACTTCAACAACCGCAATGGCGTCGCTCGCCCGGACCAGCCCTTTCGCAACTTCGGCGGCTCGCTCGGCGGCCCCGTCTGGATCCCCAAGGTCTACAACGGTCGCAACAAAACCTTCTGGTTTGCCTCAACGGAAAGCTATCGCCAAAAATCGGGACTCTCGCGGGAACTCTCCACACCAACCGACCTTGAGCGCATTGGCAACTTCTCGAAAAGCGTCGACAAGACCGGCAAAGTCTACGCCATCTACGATCCCCTCACCAGTAAGACCGAAGCCGGTGTCTTCTCGCGCGACGCCTTCCCCGGCAGCATCATACCCGCCTCCCGTCTCAACCCAATCGGCCTCAAGTTGGCCAGTTACTATCCGAAGCAAACCCGCGCCGCCGCTTACTTCGGCGACACCGCCTACCTCGGTAACGACACACTCACCGACCGCGCCGACCAATACACTGGCAAGCTCGATCACGAGGTCTTCTCCTGGTGGAAAGCCAACCTGAGTTACCTCCACTACAAGAGTCGCGAACCTAGCGGCAACTTATTCAACAACGTCGCCGGCAGCAGTCCTTCCTTGCTCTTCCGCAAGGTTGACGCAACCCAAACCAATCACACCTTCACCCCCAACGCCACCACCGTCGTCAGCTTCCGCTACGGCTTCAACCGCTTCCCCAACCTCACCGTTTATGAAAGCGAAGGCTTCGACGTCGGCTCTCTCGGCTTCCCCTCAAGCCTCGTCCAGCAACTCCCCTCGCAGCGCTTCCCCAGTGTTTCGATGCAAACCTTTGCCACCATGGGCTCCGGCAGCGGCAGTTGGAGCGCATACCATTCCAAGAACATCCTCGGCAGCGTTGCCAAGTTTATGGGGCGCCATAGCTTGAAGGCCGGCTACGACTATCGCGTCCTCAATGTCGACTTCATCAGCTTCGGCGCCGCTGGCTCCTATAGCTTTAACGATACCTTCACCCGCAAGGACCCCAACAAAGGCAACGACGGCACCGGCAGCGATCTTGCCAGCTTACTCCTCGGCTACCCCGCCAGCGGCAGCGTCACGCTCAACACCAAGTACTACCAATACGTTCGCTACCAGAGCGTTTATTTTCACGATGACTTCCGCGTCAACTCCAAGCTCACGCTCAACTTGGGCCTGCGCTATGAGTATGAAACCGGCCTGCGCGAGCGCAACAACAACCTGATCGTCGGCTTCGATCCCAACGCCGCCAATCCTCTCGGGCAGGGAAGCAAGGGCGGCCTTCTCTACGCGGGTCTAAACGGCGCCCCCACCGAATGCTGCAACCCCAGCAAGAAAAAGTTCGCTCCTCGCATCGGCGTTGCTTACCAATGGAACCCCAAGACCACCATCCGCGGCGGTTACGGCATCTTCTGGGCCCCAGTCAGTTACGGCGGCTTCTCCAGCCTCGGTTATAGCCAACAGACGGATTACATCGCCACCCTTGACGGCGGCCAAACCCCCAATGGCACCTTAAGTAACCCCTTCCCCACCGGTCTCTCCAAGCCCATTGGCAACTCGCTCGGCCTGGGCGCGGGCATTGGCCAGACCCTGAGCTACATGAATCCCAACGCCGGCTCCACCAGCGTCCATCAGATCGCCGTCGATATCCAACGCCAGCTTCCCGCTGGCGTGGTCATGTCGGTCGGCTACGTCGGCTCTCGCACTAACAACCTCATCCTTGGCGGCGGCTCGGTGAATC
>JANXUM010000398.1 GCA_025356215.1 Bryobacter sp.
GATGTCCCACAACGCCATGTCGATGCCCGAAATCGTATGCGTGACAGAGCCGCCGCGCCCTTGCCAAAAAGTGTTCTGGTGCAGCATCTCGCTGGTCGCAGCCGGGTCGATCGCGCTGGCACCGGTGTAGAGAGGCTTCAGCAGATCGAGCGCCGCCGACACTAGCGCGGCGGAGGTGTAGACGCTGCCCAAACTGATGAATCCCGCGTCGGTGCGCACCTCAACCAAGGTGCGCGTTTGTTCAAGCTCGCCATACCGCGCCGGCCAATCCTCGTAGGCTTTGCCGTAGAGCGGGATGGCGCGGATGGAGGCGATCTTCATAGATCGATTTTACTTGCGCGAGATCGGCCGCACCAAAACGCCGTTCTTGACATCGTCCGAAGGATTGACAACTACACTGTCGCCCTCGACCACTCCGCCGATGGCTTCCAGTTCCGTTCCGTAGTCGCGACCCACATCGATCTTGCGGAAGTTCACCTTGTTTTCCTTGCTAACCACCGCAACGTAGGTTCCGTCGCTGCGGGTGACCACTGTGTCCCCCGGCACCAGCAACATGCGGCGCGAGATGCTGGTCTCCAAACCCACTTGTACGTACATGCCCGGCAGCAGCGCATCGTTGACGTTGACCACGCTCACCTCAGTCAACATCGTGCGCGACTGGTTCTCGAGCGCGCTGGCCGAACGCGAAACAACGCCGGTGAAGGATCGATTGATCTCCGGCACGCGGACCGTTGCCTTCTGACCCACCTTGATGTCCCCGACATTGGTTTGCGGCACCGTCACAAAAACGCGCAGCTTGCTGATGTCGCTTAACCGAAAGAGGTCTCGCCCGGCGGCGATGGCCGCTGGCGTAATCAGGTTGCCCACCGCGCAATTTCGCTGGGTGATGATGCCGGCCCAGGGCGCCGTGACGCGCTTGAATTGCGTCAATTGTTCGATACGGCCAACCTCGGCCACCTGCGCGCTGATTGCCTCGTTCGCGGCTACCAGATTGGCTTCCTGCGCGTTGACGTCGGCCTTGCGCGCGTCGAAGATCGCGGTCTTCTCATCCAGGTCCGACTTGGCGATGATGCCGTCGGCGACCAACAGCCTGGAGCGCCCGAAGTTGATTTCGGCCAGCTTGACGTTGGCGCGGGCTTGCTCGATGGCGGCGCGCACTTGCATCGCGGCGGCCTTCAATTGCTCCAGGCGGGCCTTAGAATTTCGCAGTTGCTGATCGAGCTCGGGCGAATCGATTTCGACGAGCATATCGCCGGCCTTGACCTTGTCGCCGATGTCCACTTTGCGGATCTTGATGTAGCCCTCCGCCCGCGCATAGATCGGCGTGTCGCCAAGGGCCGAGACGTTGCCCGGCAGCGACAGCTCATGGGTCGGCGGGGAAAGTTTTACCTTGGTGACGGTGACGGCCAGGCGCTCTTCTGCGTTGGTCTTGGCCTCAGCCTCAATCATGTGCAGGCGTTCTTGGCGCGGCGTCCAGCCGATAAAGAATACGACGGCGGCCACCAGCCCCAGTAAGATCAAGATTCCAATCGCGCGTGTCGACTTCACGTTATTCAGTTTCCTCGATTTCATTGAGCATCGGCGCGGTCTTGCGCAGGCTGCTATAAACCAGAGGCACGATGAACAACGTGGCCATCGTCGCCACAATCAATCCGCCAATCACCGCCCGGCCCAAAGGCGCGTTCTGTTCGCCGCCCTCGCCCAGGCCTAGCGACATGGGCAGCATGCCGATCACCATCGCGCTGGCCGTCATGATCACCGGGCGCAGGCGCGTTACGCCCGCCTCTTGGGCCGCCTCGCGGCTATTCAATCCCATCGGCCGCAGATCGTTGGCAAAGGTCACCAACAAGATGCTGTTGGCCACGCCGACGCCGATGCTCATGATCGCGCCCATCAAGCTGGGCACGCTGAAAGTGGTTTGCGTCGCAAAGAGCATCCAGACAATGCCGGCCAGACCGCCGGGCAGCGCGGTCAGAATGATGAAGGGGTCCAGCCAGCTTTGAAAGTTAACCACCATCAGCATGTAGACCAGCAGGATGGCAAAGATCATTCCCAAGCCCAAGCGCACAAAGCTCGAATTCATCGTTTCTACTTGGCCGCGCAGATCGATGGTGACGCCTTTGGGCAGCTTGGGCCGCATGTCGTTCAGCATTGCGGTCACTTGTTTCTGTACGCTGCCCAGGTCGCTGTTCTCGACACCCGCATAGACGTTGAAGATGGGCTGAATGTTGTAGTGGTTGACGACGGCCATACTGGTGGAGCGGCGGACGCTGGCGATGTTGGCCAGGAGGCTTGTGTTGCCGCCGCCGGGCGGGGTGATCCCGGTGTTGGTGATGTCCTCAAGCGTTTCGATCTTGGATTGCGGCGTCTGTGCCGTGACGATATAGCTGACGCCGTTGGCCGGGTCGAGCCAGAAGTTGGGTGCCGTTTGGCCGCTGGAGCTGAGACTCACCAAGAGGCTGTTGGCCACGTCGCGCTGGGTGAGGCCGAGCACGTCGGCCTTCGATCGGTCGACGTTCACTTGCAGGTCCGGATAGTTCATTACTTGATGCATGTGCACGTCAACTGCGCCGGGCATGCGCTTCATCTTGGTTTCGATTTCGCGGGCGACCTTGAAGGCGTTGGCGCGGCTGCGGGTAACGATCTGGACATCGAAGGGCGCGGGCCGACCGAAATTCAAAATCTGATTGATCATGTTCGCCGGTTGAAAGAAGAACTCGGCGTCGGGGAATTCGCCTTCCAGCTTGCGGCGCAATTTCTGCACGTAGCTCTTCGTCGGGCTCTCACGATCCTTGAGACTAACCAGGATCTCGCCGTCAAAGCGGCCGATGGTTGCGCCGTCTGTATAAGCCAGGTTGACGCCAACAGAGGGCAGGCCAATGTTGTCGAGGATCGTGTCGATCTCGCGCGCCGGAACGATCTGCCGAATGACGCCCTCCACCTGGGCGAAAAGCTTTTCGGTTTCTTCAATGCGGGTGCCGGCGGGGGCGCGCACATGCAACCGGAACTGCCCCGCGTCCACCTCCGGAAAGAAGTCTTCGCCCACCTGGGTTGCCAGCCAACCGGAGAAGGCGACGAACACAAAGAAGACGCTGAACACGATCGCGCGGTTGGACAGAGACCAGGCAAGCGCGCCGCCGTAGAAATCCTTGAACTTGTTGAAGGCCCAGTTGAAGCCCTCATGCACGCGCCAGATGATGCCGCTTTCCTTCTCGTTCTTGAGCAGGAAGTGCGCCATGGTGGGCACGATCGTCCGGCTGAGCATATAGCTGGCCATCATCGCGAAGACCACGGCCAGAGCCAGTGGCGTGAACAGGAACTTGGCGGTACCGGTGAGGAAGATGACCGGCACGAAAACGATACAGATGGCGGTGGTGGCCACAAAGGTGGGCACGGCGATCTGTTGCGCGCCATCGAGGATGGCCCGGATCAGCGGCTTGCCCATGTGGCGGTTTCGATGGATGTTTTCGATCTCCACCGTCGCGTCGTCCACCAGGATGCCCACCGCCAGAGCCAGCCCGCCGAGCGTCATCACGTTGATCGTCTGGTGGCATAGATAGAGGATCGAAATCGAAGTCAAAATCGACAGTGGGATCGAGACGCAGACGATGATCGTACTGCGCCAACTGCCCAGAAACAGCAGGATCATCAGGCCGGTCAGAACGGCGGCGATCATGCCTTCGCGCACCACTCCGTCGATGGAGGCGCGCACGAAGAGACTCTGATCGAACATGCGGCGCAGGGTGAGTTCTTTGGGGATGACGCCCTGCAGGCGGTCCAGTTCGCGTTGCACCTTTGCGATGATGTCCAAGGTGGAGGCGTTGCCGTTTTTCAGGATCGTTAGCAGCGCGCCGCGTTGACCGTTCTGCCGCACGACGTTGCCTTGGATGGCGAAGCCGTCGCGCACCTGCGAGATGTCGCGCAGGTACACCATCGCACCGTTCACTTCTTTGACCGGCAAGCGGTTCATCTCCGCAATCGTTTCGGGACTGGCGTTGAGACGAACGTTGTATTCGTTGGGGCCGATCTTGGCCGTGCCCGACGGCAGCACCAGGTTTTGCGCGCTGATTGCGTTGGTTACGTCGACGGCGGAAAGCCTGCGGGCCTGCATCGCGTCCGGGTCCAGATCCACCATGATCTGCCGGGTCTTACCGCCGTAAGGCAGCGGGACGGAGGCACCTTGCACGTTGGCAAGTCCGATGCGGATTTGCGAGTTGGCCACGTCGTAGATCGCCTGCTCGCTCATCGAATTACTGGACAGGGCGATCTGGAGGATGGGCACGGTCGCCGCGTTGTAGCGGATGACGAAGGGTGGAAAGATACCCGGCGGCAGCACCCGCGTTACAGAATTCGCGATGGCCGTGAGCTGAGCGACGGCGAGTTCCACCTTGACGTTGGGGTGAAAGAAAACACGCACGACGCCGAAGCCAGCCATGGCTTGGCCCTCGATATGTTCGACATCGTTGACGGTGGTGGTGGTGGCGCGCTCAAAAGAAGTGAGGACGCGCTTCTCCATGTCGTCGGGCGACATTCCAGAGTAGTTCCAAATGACGCTAACGACCGGGATATCAATGTCGGGGAAGATGTCCGTCGCCATGGAGGCGATGGACACGATGCCAAGAATCACAATCAGAATCGCCATCACCGCGAAGGTGTAAGGGCGGCTCAGCGCCAGCTTTACTATCCACATCTTAGGGGTTACTTCAGGTTAGCATCCGGGCCCTTGGGCGAACGATCTTTAACATTGTGTCGATAAGTCCGACTGCGTCCATCTACTGAAGCAATCGATTGGACCGATAAGAGCGTCGTGGATACACTCATCAGTATGCGACTTGCATCGCTTTTGCTGCTCGTCGCTCTTCCCCAAGTCGCTGAGGAGACCAAGAGTTCGACTTCCATTAAAGTCTCTGGTAGCCTTCGTTCCCGCCTCGAAGTCTGGAACTGGTTCGACAACCCCACAACCGATCCCTACGCCTATTCGGGCAACATCTTTAAGCTCAACCTGCAACAGACGCGGGGTGCCTGGATGTGGAACCTGGAGTTGGCCGCCCCCATTCTCCTGGGATTGCCCGAGAGTGGCGGCGGCCACGGCGTTAACTACTACAACAACAATCACAAGAACACGGTCGCCGGCATGGTGTTCGCCAAGCAAGGCTACGTGCGCTGGTCGGGCGAACAGGCCTGGCTCAAGGTAGGACGTTTTGAGTTCAACGATGGGGCGGAGCTCGTCTCAAAAAACGGCACCCTCGCCGTCATCAAGCGCGATCGCGTTGCGCAACGATTGATCGGCACTTTCGGCTGGACCCATGTTGGCCGCAGCTTCGACGGTTACCACTTCAACCGGAGCTTCAAGGGCATGACCCTGACCAGCGTCAGCGCGACACCCACGCGCGGCGTCTTTCAAGTGGATGGCTGGGGGCCGCTCGCCACGGCGTTCTCCTATCTTTCGATCGCCAACAGCTCTAAGGACAGCGACTGGCGCGCCTTCGCCATCTACTTGCAGGATTGGCGCGGCATAGCCAAGACGGCCGGGCAGACCGGCAATCTGCGCATCGCCACTTTCGGCGGCCACTGGCTGCGCTCCCATGGGCCTTTCGACCTTCTACTCTGGGGCGCGGCGCAGACCGGAAAGTGGGGCAACCTCGACCACCGCGCCAGCGCCGGCATGGCGGAGGCCGGTTGGCAGGCCCCCGCAAAGACCTTTTGGAGGCCCTGGTTCCGCGCCGGTGTCGCTTACGGCTCCGGCGACAAAGACGCCAAAGACGGTAAACACGGCACATTTTTTCAGATCCTCCCGACGCCGCGGCCTTTCGCCCGCTTCCCTTTCTACAACATGATGAACAACGTCGATCGCATGGCGTCGATGACCCTGCGGCCCAGCCCGAAGCTGACGCTGAAGACGGAGTTTCACAGTCTTCGCCTGGCCAACAGCAACGACCAGTGGTATCAAGGCGGAGGCGCCTATCAACCCTGGACCTTTGGCTACACGGGCCGCGACGCAAAAGGGGCCAAGGGTTTGGCCAACCTCTACGATGTAAGCGCCGATTGGAACATCAACGCGCACTACTCGATCACCGCCTACACGGGTTACAGCCCAACCAAGGCCGTCCTGCAGAAGCTGTTTCCGGGCGCAACGTCGGGGGCCATTGGATATCTCGAAGCCACCTGGCGCTTTTAGCACCTACTCATAGCGCAAGACGTCAATCGGATTGACGCGCGTCGCCCGCCTTGTGGGCAGCCACGAGGCCAGTAGCGCCACGCTCACAAGCGATCCTACCGCCAAGGCGAAGGTGGCGGGGTCGGTCCCTTGCATGCCGTAAAGCTGGCTCTGGACATACCGCGACAGCAGGATCGCGGCCGGGATGCCGACGAGGATTCCGCCCGCGATCAGCAGTAGAATCTCCTTCATCACCAGCCCGATGACGTTGCTCGGTTCCGCCCCCAGCGCAATGCGAATGCCGATCTCTTTGGTGCGTCGCGACACCGCCAGAGCCAGTACGCCATAGAAGCCGATCGCCGCCAGAATCGTCGCGATGACACCGAAGATGCTGGCGAGAAAAGACAATAGCCGCTCTGTCGACAGGCTCAATTCGATCTGGTCCTCAAAACTGCGCATCGAGTAAACCGGGAGTGACGCGTCGCTTTGACGAACCAGGCCGCGAATCTGGCCGAAGGTGGCGTTCACCTCGCCGCTGGTTCGGACATAGGCAACCACACCAGTCGGCCAGGAAGTTTGATACAGCGGCACCAACACCTGAATGTGCACGTCCTCACGTAAGTCCATGTACTTTGCGTTCGAGAAGACGCCGACGATTTCAATATCGGTGGGCGTGCCGGGGTCGCCGCCCATGCCAATGCGGTAGCCCACCGGGTTAAGCCCCGCGAAATAGGTGTCGGCGAATTTCTGATTGATTAGGCACACTCGCCAACCCGCCTTCTTCTGCTCGGGCGGATCGTTGTGCGCGTCGGAATCGCGGAAATCGCGGCCTTGGAGAACCTTCATCCCCATCGCCTCAACATAGCCCGGCGTGACAGCGTCAAAGTAAGGCCCGGGCATCTTCCCGGCGTCATGCTTGAAGCCTTCCACCGTGACCGTCGAATCCCACTCGTTGCCCGCCATCTTGTCGATCGTCCCGACACCCATCTTTAGGATTCCGGGTGTCGCCTCGGCGCGCTGTTTGAGGTCTTTGACGAATTGCTTCGTCCGCGTCGCGTCATAACCGCTGAGCGGCGGGTTGGCTTGAAACGTGACCAGCCGCTCAGCCTTAAGCCCCGTGTCGGTCAGCTTCAAGTTTTGCAAAGTTCTAACAAACAGCCCGGCGGCGATCAGCAAAAGAATCGACAGCGCCACCTGAACCCCCACTAGCAACTTGCGCACCAAACCGGAGGCACCGCTGGACATGCCGCGGCCTTCCTCCTTCAATGCTGGCCCGGCGTCCGAGCGCCCGGCGTGCAAGGCGGGAAACAGTCCAAACAGCAGCCCAGTCGCGCACGCCACGCCAAACGTAAATCCCAGTACCCGCCAGTCGGGCGTTGCGGCGATCCGCAGCGGCACTGCGCCACCCGGTAAAAAGGTGAGCAACAACGAATTCAGCCCAAAGGCCAGCGCCAGGCCGCACACGCCTCCGACGCAACTCAGCACCAAACTCTCCACCAGCAAGGGCCGCATCAATCGCCAACGGCTTGCGCCGAGAGCGGCGCGCACCGCGAATTCCCTGCGCCGTCCCGTCGCCCGCGCAATCAGCAAGTTGGCAACGTTGGTGCATGCAATCAGCAGCACCAAACCAACGATGCCCATCAAAATCCAGAGCGGCTGCGCCATCTGGCGGCGTGTGCCGGAATAGCCATTGGCAGCCTCCTCGGCTTCCAGCAGGCCTTTAAGGAAAGACTGCTTGGACACGTCCGACGCCTTGGCAAAAGCAGCCTCTTTCACTTCCATCTCGCGCATGGCATGAAACTGGGTTTGCATTTGCGCCTTCGCCTGAAGCGCCGAAACCCCCGGCTTGAGTCGCGCAAATATCTGGACCCACCGGCGGCGGCGATCCTCCATGTCGCCCCATCCGGGCAGCATCTCCACTCTCATCGCCACCGGCACCCGGATGCTCGTCGCACGCGTGGGATCGAGGCCGAAAAATTCCTGGGACGATACGCCGATCACGGTCATCCGGAAATTGTTAATCAGCAATTCTTTGCCCACGATCGACGGGTCCCCGGCGAAGCGAGTCTTCCAATAGTCGTAACCCAACACCGCCACCGGATGCCCGCCCTTCTGAACGTCGTCGGCGGGTTGGATCAATCTGCCCACGTGAGCCTTTACGCCCAGCACGTCGAAATAGTTGCCGCTCACCAGCTCGCCCGCTGTCCGTTCCGTCGACCCCTCAAACGCAACGCTCATGCTGATTTCCCTGCGGCAGAGCATACCCGAGTGAATCGGCGATTGATCTCGAAACTCCTGGTACATCGGATAGGAATTCATCCGCGGCCCGTTGTTGGACCCGTAGTGGCTGCCCGACTGAAACACCTGGATCAACTCGCCCGGCCGCTCAACAGGCAGACTCTTTAAGATGACCTGATCGATCAGGCTGAAAATGGCCGAATTGGCCCCAATGCCCAGGGCCAATGAGGCGACCGCGACAAAAGTGAACAGGGGCGCGTGAATCAAGCCGCGCAGAGCCGTCCGGATCTCGTCGAGAATTCCATGCATGGTGGGGTTACGCTCGAAGCATTCGAACGTTGCCTGCGCGCCGGGAGATTGTATGGGACGAAACGGCGGAATGAGCCGATGGCGCGGCTCAGGGTGCCGCGCCACCGGTTACTGCCCGACATTGATGGATAAGAGTGCGCCAATCGGCATCTGGAACGGAAATCTTTTTCGATTCGATAAGATCGAGCAAGCAGCTTGCGAACTCTTTTCCTATTCCTCGCGGTGGCGTTACAGCTCGGGGCCGAGCTGAAACCCGCCGAACGCTTGCGGCTTCTGCGCCAATCGATCGAAAAGTCGAGACTCGGCGGACAACCGGAAGCCCTCGCCAAGGATCTACTGGCAGCGGCCGTGCTGGGGAATTCGCTCGGCCGCTATGACGCCTCGTATGCCGACGCCGCCGAGGTCTTGCGCCTGCTGCCCGAAACCGCAAAGCAACTGAGAAGCCAAGCGGAAAACCACCAAGGCAATGCCCGCCTCTATCAGGCCCGGTACGCTGAAGCGCTCGACCACTATCGCGCCTCTTTGCGGATGACTGAGGAAACGGGCGACATTGAGGCCCAGGTCTATCGTTGGAACAATATCGGTGCCGCCAATTATTTTCAGGGTGCCTACGGACAGGCGTGGGACGCATACAGCGCCGCGGAAACGCTTCTCAGAGCCGCGCAAGGAGAGTGGACTGCCAAGGCCCGAAGCACGACGTTGGTGAACCAGGCGACGCTGCTGCAAAAGCTGGGCAGGCTGCGGGAAGCCTTGCTGCTCTACCGGAAAGTGGTCAACAACGACGCCGAAAGCGTGGCTGACGCCCAGCAATTGGCCAACCTCGGCGCGCTTTACCGCAGGCTTGGCGATCCCTACAAAGCCGTCAGCCTGTACCGCCGCGCTCTGGCCGTGTTCGAGTCCCATCAAGACGCCGACGGCGTTCTGGGCACTCGGGAAAATTTGGCGATGGCCCTCTATCGTGAATTGGATGAGACGGCCGAAGCCAGGCGCCTGTTGCAAGCCGTCCGCGCCGATTCTTTGCGCGTGGGCAACCAGCGGGAAGCCCTGGTAGCCGAGCTGAATCTGGGCCAACTTGAGCAGGCGGCGGGCAATCCGGTCGCCGCCAAGCAGGCCTGGACTACGGCGCTTGCCGAAGCCCGTCAATTGGGGATGCCCGAGCGCACTTGGCCCGCCTATGTCGGTCTCGCCGGAATCGCCCGCGCCGAAGGCAACGCAAGCTTGGCGCTGTCTCTCGTCGAGCAGGCCATCGCGGCCATTGAGTTGGTGCGGGGCGGCGTTAAATCGGGCAAGCAGCGGCTCGAGTTTCTCAGCGACAAGCGTGACGCCTATGACCTGCGGGTCGACTTGTTGCTCGATCGCAATCTTGCCGACGACCGGTTGATCGAAGCCATCGAGATGAGCCGGTCGCGGGCGTTTCAAGACCAGGTTACGCCCGCCAAGCTGGCCACTCTCTCGGCCCGATTGGGGGATTCCGACGTAATGGTGATCTCTTGGGTTTGGCGTAAAAAGATGGCGTGGGTTGTCATCGACCGCGATGCCTCACGCCTGGTTCAGTTCGATGGCGTGTCCAAAACAGCTTCGCCCAAGGAATGGATGGCGCAGGCGTTTGGGTCCAAAACCTATCGCAATCTGTACCTGGTCCCCGATCAATGGTTGGCGGGAATGGATTGGGACGGCCCAGCGGCGGTGAGACTGCTACCGGCAGCGGCGATGTTGGATCCACGGTCGAGCGCGCGACGTGTTTGGCCATGGGAGCGCATTCTCCTTGCTGTCGGAGTGGGGCAACCTTCAGCCACGGCCACAGCCTTGGCGGGCAGCGCGCTGCCTCCGCTGCCAAACGTTGGCAGCGAAATCGATGCGGTCGGCTGGGCCACTCCCGGTCGCGCCACCGTCGAGCTGGATGCGGCGGCCAGCCATGCGACCGTCAAGGAATCCCTCGGATCGTTTCCACTGGTGCATTTTGCGGGTCACGCGCTGGCCGATGTCGAGGACGGCGGCCGGTCTCAGTTGGTGCTTTACGACATGCCACTGTATGGGCGCGAGATCGAAGAAGCCAAACTCGACCGCGTCCAATTGGCTGTCTTGAGCGGCTGCTCCACGGCCCAAGGCTCGGCCATGCCGGGCGAGGGCACCGAAAGCTTGGCGCGGCTATTTCTGCGAGCCGGCGTCAAGACGGTGGTCGCCACCCAATGGCCGGTTGAGGACCGAGCCGCCCGCGATCTGATTGCCGATTTCTATGGACGCATGGCCGAAGGCACCCCTCCCGCCCGCGCGCTGGCCGACGCCAAGACGGCCATGCGGTCTACCCATCCCGAAGCTGCTGGAGCCTTTGTTCTATGGGGCAACGGCAACGCCGGGTTTGAGCGCGCGATCCCGATTCGATATGGCTATCTTCTGGCCGGCCTGCTGGCGGGAGGCACCCTTTGGCGCTATTTCTCTAGTACGCGCCGAGGGTGATCTTTGACGGGAGTACGGCCTTTACCTGCACGCCGTTCAACAAAGACAAGCCGAAAACACCTACTCCGCCGACCGCCTCCACGCGCGCGGCGACGCCGCCGTTACTAAAGGGGATGGATGAAACTTCCACAGAGAGCGTCGTTCGGGCTGGAATCTCGACGCTGGTCCTGGCTAGCTCAGCGCCTGTCGCATCGAGAATCTTGATATCGGCGGTCTGCGGCAATTGCTGTGGGTTCCACAGTGCGATCGCGGAATTGGCACTGCCCGCTGTCAGCGGCACGATCGCCTCGGTCGCAACGCTATGCGGCATCAAGGGAAGGATGCCCTGCGTCCAAGTGGCCCCGGGCAAGAACGCAAAACTCGTGCGCGGATACGAATAGTATTCATGCGTCTCGCCTAGTTTGTTCTTGTATGTAATTCGCTTGCCGTCCAACTGAAAAGGCAGCCCGCCTTCGGTGGCTTGGATCAGCGAGTCGTTGATGATCTTGTAAGTGAGTTTATTTGCGGTGTCGACACGTAGGTCCGTCACCAACGACAGGCCCTTGCCCGTAATGTCAAAGGTCTGGCCGGTCTGAATGGTTCCGCCGCCCGGCAGCACGTTGCCGAGGCTGGTGGAGCCAACCACGCTAATGCCGCCCGGCTTGATTTCAAATGGATAGTTCTGACCGGTGAGGTCCTGGAAAGTACTCTGGCTCAAGTTAATCGTAAAGATGCTGTTCGCTCCCGGTGCCGCGTTGGCCTTCAGCCGCACAGCGACAGTCATGATCGGATAGCCAAGCGCCGTGCCATAGCTTCCCGAAGGAGAAACAATGTCAAAGCTCAGCCCCGCCGCCGTATAGCTCGCCGTGCCGATCGCATCGCCGTTCGGGGACTGGATGGCGATGCCCAGAATCGAATCGACAACCGACGAATCGTAGTCGAAGAACATCTTGCTCGAGATGATTGGCTTCGGCTCTGTGAGGATCAACTTGATCTGTACAACGCCGCCCGCTGGCGCGGTCTCGGTTGTCACGCGCAGGCTAAGTGTGTTGGGCGTCGCGGCACCCTTGCCGAAGATCGACGCGGGGATGAGAAGCGCGGCGAAAAGTGAAATTTGAGAAAGACGGTACATATAATTCCTATTCATTAGTCTTTGGAGCCTTGGGGCTTGCGGGCTCGATACGGATTCGGATTGAGGCTGAGCGCGCAATGGTCTTGCCCGCTCCGTCGAGAGCTTCGACGCTAAAGTGGAGGGTTTTGCGCGGCAGCAGCAGCCCTTTGGTTTTGGCATCCAGCGATAGAGAAGCGGTGGGCGAAGCGCCGGCAAAGGCGACCGTGCCGTCCACTTCGGTTAGGGTCAAACTATAGTTGGCGGCGGCAGGAACCGCCTGCCAGCGAAATTCGGAGAAGGCGATCTGCTCGCCCTGCCTTGGGATATAAACTTCGATGCGCGGGATGTCGCGGTAGACCGGCGCGTTGGCGGTTGCGTCCGTTTGCCGCTGCCATTGCAGTCCGGCTGCGATCACCAGCAACATCGACATGGCCGGCACCCAGATGCGCCATCCCGTCCACCAAGCGCCGCCGGCCCTTGTCGTGGCCTTGGGCGAAGTAAAGCGCGCCTGAAGTTGGCTGGCGAGCTGGCGCGTATCGGCCAGCTCATGCTCGGCGGGCTTGGCCTCCAGGAAGCTATTAAGAAGCCGGATCTCGGTCTGACAATTTGCGCAGGCCTCGATGTGTGGCCGCAGACTGGCGGCTTGCTGCGGAGATTCGGCGTAGCTGGCCAGCGTATCGATGCTGGGGCAATCGGGCTGGCGTTGCAGCAAAGTTTCAGGGGGTTTCATGCCCCACCTTCCATCGACGCACGGCTTCGGATAACTTGCGCCGCGCGCTTACCAGGTGCGCCTTGGCTCCGCTGGGATTGGATAAACCCAAAAGCCGCGTGACGGTGGAGATCGGTATTCCTTCGCCATAGTGCAGCGAGTAGGCTTGGCGTTCTTCCTCGCTCAGCAACTTTGTCATCCACTCCCGCGCTTGTTGCAACTGCTCGGCTCGCGACAATGCCTCGTCCACGGGCATGGTTGGCTCGTTGGCCAGCTCCGCTGTTTCGGGGGCATCGATGCTCACTTCGGCTTGCCGGCGCGTTCGGCTCAACTCGTTGAAGCAGTAGTTGCGGGCAATCGTGAACAGCCAGGTGCTGAACTTTGCCTGGCCCGCAAAATGCCGCAAGCCCTTCTGCACGCGAAGGAAAACTTCCTGTGCCGCGTCCAACGCGGCGTCCCGGTCTCCCGTGTACCGCAGGCACCACAGCGCTACCCGATCGTAGTGCCGTCGGAAAAGTTCGTCCTGGTATCGCGCCGGTGACGGATCGGTCTGGATGAGAACAACCAGTTCTTCGTCCGTATGTTGCAGCATGATCTCCGATAAATCCCCGACTGCCCTGATTGTACGGGAGACGCGATGCTCGTTGTAAGGAATATCTATTTAGCGTGGTTAAAGTTTTGTCAGCCATCGGTCAACCCATCGATTCTGTAGGGTAAGACCGGCCAGGACCTTAGCTGGAACAGTTTTCTTTCCGGTAAAACCTTAGAACGTGAAGCGGACCGAGAGGTCAATACGCCGGTTGGCGGCTGATCCACCGCCGCCTCCGCCTCCACCGCCGCCGCCAAAACCACCGCCGTTGGCCGTGGCCGTCGAGACGCCAAAGAAGGGGCTGGTGAGATTGCCGTTGGGCGCAGCCAGGTTCACTGTGTTTAAGAGGTTGCGCGCGCTCGCTGAGAAATTCACCGAATATTTGCGGCTAACGCTACCGCCACCGCCATCTGGGCCGCCGCCCATGTCCCCACCGCCACCACCGCCGCGCATACCGCCACCACC
>JANXUM010000416.1 GCA_025356215.1 Bryobacter sp.
CTTGGTGCCCTCACGCTTCGGGTTGATTGTGTCGAGCTTTCCGCCGATCAGGTATTCGCCAAATCCGTCTTTGAAGAAGCCGCCTTGGTCGGTGAAACCGTAGAGCGCGACGGCGTCGGTCTCGTTCTCGGTGAAGATCAACTCGCGCGGGTTGACGGCTGAGAATTCGTAGTTGCCCAGGCTGGGGTGGGTGGCGAGCAGGCGGTGGTCGCCGTCGGCGCGCATCGTCGGTTTAACGGCTCGACCGAAAGACCAGAGGTTGCGGAAATAGAGCTGGCCAAGCAAATGAATCGGCGCGGTGTCGGGCCCGCGGTTGTCCACCGTGACGCGGATCAGGATGTCGGTGGACGAGGCCTTGGCGTACTCAACCTGCACGTCGAAGTAGCGATCGGCGTCGAAGACACCGGTGTCGATGAGTTCGAACTCGGGGGAGTTCCTCGGCAACCGTCCCTTTTCCCGCAAAAGGCCATAAGGGAAAGCGGCCTGCGGGTACTTGTAGAGGCCGCGCAGGTAAGAGGCGGTCGGAGTGGCGTCCAGATAGTAGTAGAGCTCTTTGACGTCTTCGCCGTGGTTCCCTTCCGTTCCGGAGAGGCCAAAGAGGCGTTCTTTGAGAATGGCGTCGCGGCCGTTCCATAGTCCGATTGAGAACGCCAGGCGGCAGTGGTTGTCACAAATGCCGAGCAGGCCGTCTTCGCCCCAGCGGTAGGCTCGCTTATGCGCGACGTCGAAGGGAAAATAGTCCCATGCCTCGCCATGGGCAGAGTAATCTTCACGAACGGTGCCCCATTGGCGCTCGCTCAAGTAGGCACCCCAACGGCGCCAATGCTTTTGGCGGTTGCGTTCTTCTTCCAAGCGCCGCAGCTCGGCGATCATCCTCGATCCACCACAGGCTTACAGCCGATGACATAGCGCGTCGGCAGGCAGTAGAGAAACTTCATCGGGGAGCGCCGGATATTCTTGAGCCCTTGTTTTTCGAACACCATCTTGTACTCGCGGGTGTGGAGGATGTCCAGAATGGCGATTTCGCCGCCGGGTTTCAGCAAAGTGATGAGATTGGCCACGGCCTTGTTGCGCTCCGAGCGGGAACCGATACCATGCAGACACAGCGACGAGATCACCTTATCGAAGGTATTGGCCCGAAAGCTGAGTTTGGTCACATCGCCATCTTCAAACTGAACGCGCTCGGAAACCCGCTCCAGGCGTGCGTTTTCAATCGCAGATTCCTTTGTGTTGTCGCTTAGCTGTTCCTGGCTCCAGATATCGATACCTGTAACGGTGCCGATCGGAACCTTACGGGCGGCGAGGATGGTGAGCAGGCCGCGACCGCAGCCGACGTCGAGAACGTGTTCCTTTCCGATCCAGGACATGTCTTCGAGCATTTTCCAAGCCAAGCCGTACTTGCCGCTACGGCTGGACCAGAGCATAATTCCGGCAATCAAGATCAAGAGCAAACCCACCCAAAGGCAAATGGAGAGGACTAACTCGGGCCAGATCTCGACGCTGCCGCGGAGTGCGATGAACTGGGAAAGGCCGGTCGCAATCAGCATCACGCCGACCATGGCAAAGGCGCGGACGCGCTCGGGCTTATCAATTCCGTACTCGACCGTTCTCATGCTGGCTCTCCTAGTTTGCCAGAACAGGGAGGCTGACGGACCGGGTTCGGGTATCGCGAAAAAAGTTTAGTTAGGGTATTGCATTTTCGAAAGTTGTGCTAGACTAATAGGTGTTGGCAAGCGGAAAGCAATAATTTCCAAAAGCTCCCAACCCCCCTAAGTAATTCCCCAATTACTTAGGGTCCGCACCCAAACAAAGACCCTCATGCGCGAGCATGGGGGCTTTGTTCTTGAAGGGACACTTAAACGGCGAGCCATCGTTACAGCCTTGCGCGGAGCAAGGCGTGTGAGTCCTGGGACAGGGACACTCCGGTCGTCCTGGAGAGGAGAACCCCAGCCAAGGCCGCGTCAATCACGTCGCTTCGCACCCGCGGCGCGAATGATGTGTTCCAGCTGCGCACGGGTCATTGGGCGAATTGGTCGTAGATTCGGTCGCGCCCCAACTCGGTCAGCGTACCGGCGTACGGCGAGCATTGGCGCATGGCCGTCATGTCTTCGCTCTCTTCGACGATCGTCGCTAGCAGTGCCGGCAGCGGTTGGCGGATAAGATCACGCCACCGATCCAAGTACAAAGCGGCGTGTTTCGTATTCCAGCGGCCCAGATTTTCTCGGGCGATCGAGAGCAGCGAGGGGCCTTGGGCGAGTTTGGTCGCGATCAGGCGGTGCATGGCGAAGCTGCGGGCGTCCAGGCGGGTGTGCGAATCGCGCTCCATAACTGGATGTTAGTAGGCGATCGAAGGTCAGCTTAAGGTACTACGAGGATCTCCACCCATAGGCCGCGTTGCGTGTAGCCAACGAAGGACTTCAGTTTGGGGAGGTCGGGGATGTCGCGCTGCGTTGCATCTTCGGGAGCGTGGAGAAAACGGCGCTGCAGATCACGGATAAAAGGCCAAACAGCGGGGCTCCAGGAGCGCGAGTAGAGGATGAGAACATCGCCCGATTGCCAATCCAGGGACTGCAGACGGACCAGAGAGAAGTCGTCGATCGCTCTTAGATTCTTGATTGGCTTTTCGACGTAACCGAGAACGGGCTTGCGCAGCGCGTCGGTCATTGGCCATGCCGTCGTGACGCGGTGGTCGCCGAAGCGTACTTCGACGAAACCGGCGGCGTTGCGCTGGATCTCAACCAAGTCGACCATGGCCAAGTTGTTTTCCAGCGGGAAAGGCCAAGGGGGATTCACGAAGAGCATCGCGAAGAGGCCGGCGCAAGTCACGCCGAGCGCAATGTGGCGGGGCCGTGGGCGGAGCGTGGAGAGCGCGGCGGCGAAAGCCGTGTAGAGCAAGGGGAGGGCAGGGAGGAGATAGCGTTCGAGTACCGCGCCGCCCGCGATCGAAACGGCCAATGTGTGCGCGGCTATGGCCGCAGCCAAAGGGCGCCAGGCTGGAGCAAAACCGATTTTGTTCCACTGCACAAGCAGGACAGCGGCGGGGATGAAGTGGAAGTTCTCGATGGCGAGATAACTCAGGCGCCGGAAAAGTGCGTAGGCCAAGCGAACCGGGTGCAGCGGGTAGAAGAGGTTGTACTGTGTGTAAGCACTGTCTCCGAAGAGGTGGCCGGTGCGCAGGGCGACGAAGCCAAACCAGTTAGCCAGCAGCAACCCGGGGAGTCCGGCCAGCAGCATGGCGAAGCGGATGCGGCCTTGGCGGTAAGCGTGAATCGCCAGGACCATCGGGATCACAATGGAAGTCTCTTTGAAGGCCACGCTCAAGACTGCGGCGGCAATGGAGAGACTTTCGCGCTGCTGGGTATAGGCCAAGAGCAGGAGCGTTGAGAACAGGGCCGTGGGTAGATCGAGCTGCGCCATCATCGATTGCGTGTACAGGAGCGGGTTGCACAGCAACAGGGCCGAGGCGAGAAAGGCGGGTGCGCCGTGGGAACCGCGCAACAGTTGGACGCTGAAAAGAAAAGAGACAGTGAAATACGCGGCGGCCAACAGCAGCATGGCGGCGCGCGTGATCGTCATCGAAAAGCCCGCTACCTGCCACAGCGCCGCCAAAATGACGGGGAGGCCCGGCGGATGGGAGTTGGGAGAGGTCGACTGCGGGATGATCAAGCCGCGCGAATAGAGATCGTACGACTGGGGGATAAACTGGCCTGCCTCATCCCAAAATGCGGGAAGTTCAAGAAGTTTGAAGTGCGTTAGGAAGAGGGTGAACGAGAAGAACCCGAAGATTAGAGCTAAAGAACGGAAACGCGGCACTTGCGCCCTATTGGAGTGGGCCGGTGCTGCCTACGGGTTCAAGCCGGATTTCGCCGAAGGTGCCCTCATACTGGGCGATGTTTTGGTTGAGCAAATTGGCAAGAGCCTTTGCTTGCTGAGGGCTGAGGTAGACACCCTGAAAATTACTGATATTGACAGTGTCGGGGACGGTCTGTGAGATCGTGCCGAACATCAGAAAAAAATCCCAAAGATTGACCCTAACCTGTACTGAGTTGGAGTAGTTCTCCCGGTAATCCGCCGCGTTCGAGATGTTGAGCTTGGGGGCTTGGGGAGGGATCATAGAAGGATTTGAATGGCGGGGACGGCGGGGCTCGAACCCGTGACCTCCGACGTGACAGGCCGGCGCTCTAACCAACTGAGCTACGTCCCCGCAAACTTGCCGGAATTTCTAGAATAGCATGGAGAAGGGCGGGAGGCAAAACCGCGTTAGCGTTCGACGGGAATGGGCGGGGCTACTGGGGCCTTGGGCGCTTTAGGAGCTTCCATGCGGTTTGTCACCGCGCCACCCCGCGTCACAGTCATCGAACCGCGATAGGTTTCCAAGCTGATGCGCGAGCCACCGTTGCCGCCCCGGATCACTCCGCCGTGGTTCTCCTCGCGAGTGTTGAGCGGGCTGCCGAAGCGATTGTCCAACTCACCCCGGCGTGAGCGCGCCTCCAAATCGAACTTGCTGTTCTCGGGCAGATGGAGCGTGACCGAGCCACTCTCAGTCTTGGCCATCATCGTCCCCAGGATGGGGCTGTCGGGCGACAGTTCGATGTCACCCCGATTGAGGTCGACGTCGATGGGGGAAGTGTATCCGCTGATACGGACATCTTTCGATCTCGTGCACCGCAGTTTGAGGGGGCCCTGAATGTCCTCCACCTCCAGATCTCCGTCGGACATATGAGCCCGACCGTGCAACCGGTCGATGTTGAGGGTCGTGTAAGTGCTGGTAAAGCGCAGAGTTTTCTCGATGCGCTGGAAATCGATCGAGCCCGTGAACTGCCCGTCCACCGTCACTTGGCCGCCAATCTGGTCGACCTCAATCTCACTGGCCCGCGCACCTTTTACGTCGACATTACCTTTGACGCGGACTAGGCGGACGATATCGCTGCGGCGCAAGTCGATGCGGACGTTCCCGCCGATATCCTGACCCCGGACGCCGGCGTTCTCGCTGTTGACTTCAAAATTACCGGTGATCTGGCTGACGTCAAAATCGCCCCGCGTCCCTCGGCACTCGACAGTCGAGCCCTTGGGGATTTGGACTTCGAGATCCGATTCCACCTTATTATCGCTGCCGGCGCTTTCCTGGTTGGTGCGGATGATGACTTGGTCGCCTTCCACAGCCAAGTCGAGCTTGATGCGGGAACTGATGCGGTCGGCCTCGGCCCGATCCAGGCCAAAGATGGTGTTGTGGCCCGAGATGGTGACCGTGTCCGTATCGGACCCGACGAGCCGCACATTGCCGCGTCGATTATCGACTATGATGCGCGGCGCTTTCGGCACTGTGGCTTTGGCGCTGAGAGGATATTCAAAGCTCTCGCCGAAAATCTGCATGCCTCGGAAATTGGCGCGGCCGGTGCGAAAACGGTCGCGGACATCGGTGCCGATGCTGACGCCGCTAGCGATCAACGTGACGAGCACGATGACGCCCCACTCGCCGCCGCCCAAGCCGCGGCGTGGCAAGGGCTGGTTGCGCGAGGCCAGATAGGCGATTTCCGCCAGTCGGATGAAGCCCCAAACGATGAGCAGGTACGGCCAGTAGTCGGCGATCAGGCGCCAGACCGAAATGTCCACGCGCAGATTATTGAGCAGGAAAAGCGTGCCCAAAGCGATGAGAACGATGGGGCCGACAATGGAATTTCTCATTGTTGTTGTCCTGAAGGTTGTCCCACGTTCAAGTATTCGGCCAGCTTCAAGATGCCAAATACGATGATCAGCACCGGCCAAGTGCGGCTGAACCGCATTCCCCCGGCGTGGTCGATCGCCATCAGCGTTCCAAGAGCGATCAGCATCAGTGGGCCGCGGACGGCGCACAACAGCGATACGTTAGTCGGCATTGGGTTGCTCCATCGCGTTGAAACGCTCCAGCAGCTTGATCACCCCGGCGGCGATGAGTAAAATCGGCCAAAAGCGCATCACGTCGTCGATTCGCAATAGACCCAGGTTGTCCAGGAGAAACAGCACGCCGAGCGCGATCAAGACGACGGGGCCGATCGGAAGGCGCCTAAGATTGGGGGGTAAGTTAACCAAACCTGAGACCTCGTCGATCACTTCGCCGCGCTGGCGTTTTTGGGCGGTGTGGAATGCCTCAAAGGGCATATAGAAATACCAGCCCGCCAACAGAAAACCAAGGAACACGTTGGCGGGCCCACCGCGCTCCACCAGCGTGATGATTCCGGCAAAGACGATGATGTGAAACAGACCCTTGGCATATTGCTGGTTATAGATGGCGCCGACGCCAGGGATCAGCCCAAGGACGAAAGCCCAGCCGGGCGAGATGTCGGTCACCGGACTACCCACCGGAGCTGCCACCGTGTAAGGAGAGGCTGGTTCTTGAGTGAGTTTAAGTGTTTCGGCGGCTTCCTTGGAGTACAAGACGCCGTTTACGTAGGTGGCTTCGTCAGCCGTGAGAGCCTTTCCCGTTGCCCGGCAAAAGCCGACAACGGGGGAGCTGGGGTCCGAAGGAAGTGTGCTAGTTTGCTCGGTGGGGTTCATTTTGACTCTCCACTCTTCTTTGTGTTGGATTTGGAATCAACCATTTGGTCGTCTGGCTGGCCCTTGATGTCGTCGATCGCGGTTTGAACCTCGTAGACGAGGCGAAGATTGTCGTAATACTTGACGAACTTGTCCCACGTGCGGTGGGCCGAGTCATCGACACTGCGCCAAACCTTGGCCGGCTCTAAGTCGGCGGCCCTAATTTGGCGCACAGGAGCGACAAACTTGCCGAGCATGGAAAAGCTCAGAATCGTCATCGCCATACCCATGGCGAAGCGGGGTTGCATCAGCGGGGCCGTAAAGCGGCGCAGCCAACCGATGCGGGCGATGGCCGCAGCCATCGGTGCCTCTTTCGGGGTCAAGTACAGGATGCGCGTGACTAGCTCTTTAGGAACCTCGACGAGGGCTGCCCGCTGCATGAAGTTAACGGCACCGCCGACGTCGGCCAAAAGTTCAGCGCAGGCCGGGCAATCGCGGGTATGCGTCTCTAGGGCCAGTTTGGTCTCAGGCGTTAGAGTGCCGTCGATGTATTCGCAGAGGAGCTCGTCAATGCCTACGCAGTCCATGTCAGACCATCACTTTCTGCCGTCGGAGAATCTTGGCAAGTTCGGCCCGACCGCGGTTGAGACGGCTCTTTACGGTGCCTTCGGGGACGCTGAGAGAATTGGCGATTTCGCGGTAGTCCATTTCTTGAAGGTCGCGAAGAATCACGGCCTCGCGCAGTTCGGGGGAAAGCTTCTGCAAGGCGGCCTGCAAGATCTCGCTGGCCTCGCGTCCGGCAAGCAGGCCATCGGTGCGCCCTCCGGCGAGCGAAGTTTCCTCAATGACCGGCAACTGCGTTTCCAGAGAGTCCGTCATGCGCTCTCCCTTAGTGCGGCGGTAGTGGTCGATTAAAAGGTTACGCGTCAAACGGGTGAGCCAAACGCTGAAGCTGCCCTCCCCGGCGCGAAAGCTGCGGAGGCTCTTGAAAATGCGCAAGAACACTTCCTGAGTCAGGTCCTGGGCTTCTTCGTTTTTTCCGACGAAGCGATAGCATATCGCAAATACGCGCCTTGAGTGGACTTTGACCAGGTCTTCCCAGGAACCCTGATCTCCTTCCAGGCAGCGCTCAACCAGAATTGAATCGGCGTCCAAGGCGGTTTCCCAGCGAGAGGTTTGAGAGACGGGAGACGGGAACAGAGGCGCTGCCCAGGCTGATCCCGGATGGGTTGGCGCTGTCGCGATATTTGAGAGATGAATCATGTTCCGTCTTCCGATTAGAGAAACGAGGTTTTATCATGATAAGTTCACACGTGGTGACAAAATCTTCAAACGCGGCAACGCCCGCAAAAAAAGGGCCTGGAATCCCATGGGTAGCGTTGGCGTTGTTGGGGGTCATCGGGTACGTTCTCTATCGGGCGGCGGCAGGGAGCCAAGGCTTCGATTGGGTTCGTTTCCGTGCGGCCCTACAGTCGCTGGACCCGATCTACTGCGCTCTGGCTATCCTATTCATAATACTCAGTTATGTGGGCCGCGCGGTGCGCTGGGAGGTAATGATTCGCCCATTGGGACCGACTCCGAGCCTTTGGCGGCTGTTCGTCGGCACCGCGATTGGTTTTACGGCTGTCGTTTTGTTGGGCCGCCCCGGGGAATTTGTGCGGCCCTGGTGGATTGGGCGCGAGTCGGGAACGGGCTTTCCTTCGCAGTTGGCGGTTTGGCTGTTTGAGCGGATCTACGATCTGCTGATCGTCATTCTGTTTTTTGGCTTTGGTCTAATCCATTTGGCTGGCTCGGGAGTGGTTGCCAACGCGGGCCCGGAATTGAGGATGGTGGTGTCCAGTGGTGGGGCCATGGCGCTGGCGGGTGCGGGCGCGTGTCTGGTATTCATTTTCGCGCTTCGTTTCCTACGCCCGGATCAGCGGCTGGCATTGGTGGGACTTGTGGAGAAGCTGCCAGAGAGCTTGGCGACGCGATTGCGGCCGCTAGCGGGAAATTTCCTCGCCGGCGCGGCGGCGTGTTGTGACGGTCGCCTTCAGGGGCTTGTCATCCTGTACACCCTCATCGAATGGACGATCATTGCCGGATGCTACTGGGCGCTTTTTCAGGCGTTCCCGGTCACCAGGGGGCTCAGTTTGGCTGACGTCGCCACCATTTTGGGTTTGGTAAGTTTTGGCGCGATTGTCCAACTGCCCGGAATTGGCGGTGGGATGCAGGTGGTGGCGATTGCGGTTTTGACGCAGCTCTTTGGGTTGGGGCTGGAGGACGCCACATCGATCGCCATCGTCATGTGGGTGACCTCATTTGTGCTGATCGTGCCGGTGGGGCTGTATTTCGCGTTCAGCGAGGGGCTGAGTCTCTCAAAATTGAGAAATCTTAACGAGGAGGTACAGTAAAGCATGCTGTGTCCCTTTTGCGCCCATTTGGAAGACAAGGTCATCGATTCACGGGAATCCAAAGAGGGCAACAACATCCGGCGCCGCAGGGAGTGTCTGGGTTGCCAAAAGCGCTTCACTACCTATGAACGGATTGAAGAAATACCGTTTATGGTGGTGAAAAAAGACGGTCGACGGGAACGCTTTGATCGCCAGAAGATTCTGAACGGGTTGTTGAAGGCCTGCGAAAAGCGGCCCGTACCGATTCCAAAGCTGGCTGAGATTGTCGATCAGATCGAAGCCGAGATGATGGGTGAGAGCGACCGGGAGCTGAGCTCAACCGCCATCGGCGAGTTGCTGATGAAGCGCTTAAAGGATCTGGACAAGATCGCCTACGTGCGTTTTGCGAGCGTATATCGCGACTTCCAGGATGAAGAGGCTTTCTTCAATGAAATCAGGCGTCTGATTAAGGACAAGGGCCGGGGCTAGATACTGTAACTATTTGGTTGTTCCAGCATCAATTGAAATAGAGGTTTAACAATCTGGCAGTTCTGGTGTTAGACTAGACAGGATGCGCTTGTCACATCGTCGTGCTCACATTTATCAGCCGACAGGGAACCCACCCGACCACGCAAGCGATTCAAAACAAAAGATTTAAAAAAACTGCAAAAATATTTTTCAGGTGCCGTTGGCCCGAGCGGGACGGCTCCTAGACCCGTGTGTCTTAAGGGTGAGGTGAGCTAAAAGTGGATACGTTTGACGATCAATTTCAACCAGAAGAAGCCCCCGAGGTTCCATCGACCGGCATTTCCTTCGACGAAGATCCTAATTTTTTCGCCGCGATAGAGGAAGTTGAGGAAGAGGAAGAAGAAGAGGGCCAACCGGCGCAGGAAGAGTCGATCTATACAGACGACCCAGTCCGCGTCTACCTGCGAGAGATGGGTGCGGTACCACTGTTGACTCGCGAAGGCGAAGTCACGCTGGCGCGGAAAATGGAGCGGGGCAAGGTGCGGGCACACAAGGCTTTGAGCCGTTCCCCGCTGGTACATCAGATCATTTTGAGTCTGATGGAAGAAGTGAAGCGGGCTCAAACGGACATTGAGGACGTGGTTGACCTGGGTATCGACATTGAAGAGGGTGCTGCGGCGGCCGAGAAGAAGGCCAAAGTTGTACTGGAGCAGTTCAACCAGGTGGTGCTGCTTGAGCGTAAGGTTTCGCCGCTGTACGACAAGTGGGAAGCGTCGCCGGCGTCGAATAAGAAGGTGAAGAAAAAGGCGCTGGGCAAGTACAACCGGGCGCGCGTTGCGTTGTCGCTTGGCATCCGCGCCGTGCCTTGGTCACAGTCGCGGTGGAAGCAGTTCACCAAAAGTTTGGAGCATGCTGTCGAGGAGATCAACCACCTCGCGACGGAGCTGGAAAAGCTCGAAAGCGGCAAGCAAAATCCGACCGTGCAGGCACGGGCGCGCGAGCTGAAGCGCGAGATTAAGAAGCGCGAGCAGATCGCAGCGGCGTCTCTGGCCGACCTGCGCATCTCGCTACACAACATCCGCAACGGCGAGAGCGAGGCCGAGCGCGCTAAGAAGGACTTGGTCGAAGCGAACCTTCGTCTAGTGGTAAGCGTCGCCAAGAAATACGTCAACCGTGGGTTGCATTTGCTGGATTTGATCCAGGAAGGCAACATCGGCTTGATGCGCGCTGCGGATAAGTTTGAATACCGTCGCGGCTACAAGTTCTCGACATATGCGACGTGGTGGATTCGCCAGGCGATCACGCGAGCGATTGCCGATCAGAGCCGCACGATCCGCATTCCGGTTCACATGAACGAGAGCATGAACAAGTTCCTGCGCGCCACGCGCGAGTTGGAGAAGGAACTTGGACGCGCGCCGACGAACGAAGAGATCGCGCGCCGCATGGACATCCCTGTCGAAAAGGTCCAGAAGCTGAAGACGATCTCGCGCGACCCGGTTTCGCTGGAGACCCCGGTCGGCCGCGACGGAGAATCGGCGCTTGGAGACTTGATCGAAGATCGCTGGGTAGGTTCGCCCGTGGACGCGGTGATTGACGCAAACGTGCGCGAAGAGACCGCGAACATTCTTAAGACACTTTCTCCGAAGGAGGAGAAGGTGATCCGTCTGCGCTTCGGCATCGGCTGCGAGCGCGAGCATACGCTTGAAGAAATTGGCCAGGAGTTTGACGTGACGCGCGAGCGGATTCGGCAAATCGAAGCCAAGGCGTTGCGGCAGTTGCGGAGCCCGGAGCGGGCACGGCATCTGCGAGCGCTGCTGGCGGCTCGCTAGGCACCTCGCGGGGAAAGTTGCAGACGTCTTGCCTTTGACACCACCAAAGTACCGCCGTTCGCGGTACTAGCCGCCGAAGGCCTTGAGGATCTTCCCGGCCTCGGCTTCCGCCGAAATCAGCCGCTCCTTTGCCGTCGCGTAGTTGCGCTGCTCGATCAGGCGCTTGGCGTCCTCTAGCTTCAACTTCATGCGCGTAAGGCCAGCGACGACGTCCGGGCGCAAAGCCAACCCTTGGCTGGCCATGGACCGCCGCATGGTCTCGGTGGTCGTTTCCGCCGAAGTCACAGCCGCACTCACGCCGATGTAACGCTCGATGATCTCGTCATAGGCCTTCTGCCCAGCCGGGTCGAGGCTGGCCCAATCGAGCTTGGGCAAACCGGGGATCTTGGCTTCGATCAGTTCGATGCTTTGACGCAGCTGATGCATCTCTCCGCGCACCTGATTGTCCGCTCCGTACGGCGTCATCAGCAGGTAGGCGCTGCGATAGTTCAACCACGCGTCTTGCGGGTTGCTTTGCATGCCGCCGATCTGGCGATAGACCCCGGACATGGCCAGGCCGAGGCCGCGGTTACGGCTCCCGTATCCACGCAGACTATTCAGGTAGTTCACCGCTCGGGGCGCGACCCCCGGTTGAAGTTGTCCGGATAGCGATGCCACATTGCGTAGCAGTTGTTCCGGCGACGGTTGCCCCGCGACCAACTGTCGCTCATACTGCGTCAGCAACGAATCGACATTGGTTTGCTGGCTGGCCAGCAAAGCCGCCGCCAATAAAACCGCGCTACATAATTTTCTTGGCAACATAACCCACCTTGGGCATCACAGTGCCGTTGTAGACGGCGATCGAAATCTTGTCGCGCACTTCAACCACCATCAACTCGCCAACGCGCTCGGTTTGTAAATCGAGCACTTCGCCTGTGCTGGGGTCCTTGATTTCTTTGATGACGCGCGAGATTTCAAAGCGATCGCAGTTTTGGACGCCGTCGTTGCCGCCGGCGGCGAGGTAGATCTTATTCCCGGCAATTTCGGCGATCTTGGTTTCAACCTCTGCGGCGCGTGTGGCGACGCGCTGATCTTTTGAGTTGGCGATGGCGGCCAGCCGGTTGATGCAATCCACCGTGGCTTCGCCGATGATTGTCTCCTGGAAATTGGCGCTGGTCATGTTTGCGCCAACCGCGCCGCCATTGCCATTGCCAAAGCCGGCGACGCCGAAGCCGTTGGACTTGCGCCTGGACTCCCCTCGGGCCTCGCCAACGGCGATGACTTCGCTCGACTCGGCGTCAATCAACCGGTAGCTGATCTCGACGATGGCCTTGTCGGTGCGGTTGCCGACGTTGACAGACCCCAGCACGCCGCCCAGACGGCCATTGGTAACCGCTCCGGTGTTGACGTTATTCTTCCGCGTGTCCTGGCCAAAAACGGTGATGGTGCCCATCAGGATCGCGTCGGCGCCTTGGACCCTGCCGATCTTGGCGTTAGTGCCCTGCTTGACGCGGTTGGAAGCGCCGAAATCTTGCTCGCTAAGCACCTTCTGGATATTCTTGCGTTCGACGATCCGGTATTTGCCGTCCTCAGCCAAGCGCTTGGTCAGGAGAGCGAGGATGCCTTTGCCGAGGTCGACGTTCGTTCCGAAGATCGAAGCTACTGCGGAGCGGACCGTGCCGAAATCGAACTCATCGATCGCGAGGACGCGCCGGGCGGCAGCGGCAGGCTTTGCGCATGAAATGGTTGAGAAGTCGGTGTTCAGGCTCAAGTCGGCGGCGGGCATACGGGGAGCGGGTGCCGAAGCGGGCGCGGCCGCGGGACTGCCCGTTGGGGCCGCATCTCCGCCGCTCAGGGCGACCAAAACATTGTCCGAAGCTCCCGCCTTTTTCAGGCGGATGAAATCGTCAGAGGTGACCTTAAGCGGACCGGCGTTCTTGATCGCGTTCAGCACGGCGGCTTCGGGCAGCTTCATCTCCACCATCTGCACAATTTTGGCGATCGGACTTTGAGGCGTCGGCGTCTTCTTGGGAGCCTGCGCGCTTAGGGGCGCGAGGCTCAGGATCACTATCAATGCAATTCGGGTACACATCGGAAACTCCTAATCAAATACTACTATCGGCCATATTCTTTGCTGATGCGAGCGGCCTGGGCCTCGGCGGCACTGAGATTTTTCAGTGCTCCGGCGACGTTGGCGCGATCCAGGTCGGCTTTGGCCTGCTCAAGATTCAGCTTCATGGATGTAACGCGTGATAGCATGTCAGCGCGGATCGACAGACCCTTGGACTCCAGATCCGCCTTCACTTTGTTGAATAGCTGATCAACGCTGGCCACTCGGCCGGCAACGTTGGCATACTTGTCGCGGGCCTCATCCAGCCCTTCGACGGAAACGGGTGGCGTGCGGGATGTCGTCGGGGCCGGGGGGATCTGGCTTTGAATCGCCTTGACCGGCGGGTCAGTCTTTACGGTGTCCGCCTGCATCGGGTTCTGGCGCTTCGCAACCTCGGTCTTTGGAGCCTCGATCTTGGGTACTTCGGTCTTGGGTACCTCGGTCTTGGCCATCTCGGACTTAGGCGGATCCTGCAACGGCGTCGTAGGCTCCGTTGTCCTGACTTCGACCTTGGGCGTTTCGGCCTGCTTCTGCACCTCCGGCACATTCACTTTCGGCAAAGTCGAAAAATAGTAGTAGGCACCGCCGGCAGCAACCAGAAGTAGCGCCGCGATGGTGCCTGCAATGGCGAATCGGTTGCCGCTGCCGACCCGTCCGCCCGCCCGCACCGGTTGACCATTGAGGAAGCGGTCCAGGTCCTCAGAAAATTCAATCGCTGTGGCGTAGCGTAGCCGCGATTCGCGATGCATCGCCTTGAGCACCACCTTATCGAGGTCGCCCATGATGCGCTTCTTCAATTGCTTCGTCGTTTCGGTTGTCCGTTGCAGGTCCTCGCGTACGCTCTCGCTTGGCGGCTTGACGGTGCCTTGATCCGGCAGGCGTCCGGTGAGCACGAGATAGAGAATGACCCCAAGCGTGTAGATGTCGCTACGCGCGTCGGCCCGACCGGTGAACTGTTCGGGGCTCGCATAGGCCGGCGTTAAAGGTGTGCCGTCGGCGGTGGTCAGTTCCACGCTGGCCGGGCCGAGTTGCTTGGCGATCCCGAAGTCGAGCAATTTGACCACGCCCTCATTTGAGACCAGGATGTTGGCGGGCTTGAGATCGCGATGGATGACGTTGTTCTGGTGCAGGTATTGGATCGCACCGCAGAGTTTTTGGAACAAGCGCAGGCGATCGTTGAGACTTAATTTCTCTTCGTCGCAATACCGGTCCAGCGGACGGCCCTCCACGTACTCCATGACGTAGTAGGGCATGCTGTCCGTCGTGTCGCCGCCGTCCAGAATGCGGGCGATGTTTGGATGATCGAAGTTCGCAAGCACCTGCCGCTCATTGCGAAAGCGCTCGACGAATTCAGCGGTGACCGCGTCGCCGCGTAACAACTTGATCGCAACATTCTTGCGGAACGCGCCGTCGTCGCGCACAGCCAAATACACGACGCCCATGCCGCCCTTGCCCAATTCGCGCAGGACGCGATAGGGGCCAATGGTTTGCGCGCCGCGCGACGGAGCCATTGTTTTGGTAGGAGACTGCCCGGTCTTGAGCATCTGCAAGGCGACATCGATCAGATCTTCGCGCCCTGAGCAAGCCTGACGCACTGCGTCCTCTCGCTGCTCGGGAGCTAACTGGTTGCTGTACGCCAGCAGTTGGTTGAGCCATTCCTGTGTTTGGGTGTCCATGCGGCGATGTGTCTATTGTTTCACTGACGAGGAAGCGGCGGGAGCCGCCCTAAAGGGCCAAAATCTTTATTCCGCCTTTATACAGCCGGGAGCAAGATGAGGTCATGGAACTGATCGGATTGTTCCTCTCGATTGGGCTGCTGATCTATCTACTGGTCGCCCTGATCCAACCAGAGAGGTTTTCATGACTATAAATGCCTGGGTGCAGATTGGATTGTTTCTGCTGCTCTTGCTGGCTGCGGTGAAGCCATTGGGGGCCTACATGGCAGCCGTTTACGAGGGGCGCCTACGCTGGCTGAGTTGGTTAGAGAATTGGACGCTTAAGCTTTGCGGCGTAGACGCCAGTCAAGAGCAAAACTGGCAGAAGTATGCGCAGCACTGGTTGTGGTTTCACGCCTGGGGATTCCTGGCCGTTCTGGCAATTCTGATGACACAGCAGTGGCATCCGTGGAACCCGCAGGCATTCGGAAACCTGCCCTTCCACACGGCATTTAACATCGCCTCGAGCTTTGCGACAAATACAAATTGGCAGAACTACGGCGGCGAAAACACGCTGAGTTACTTCAGTCAGATGGCCGCGCTGACGGTTCAGAATTTCGTTTCGGCCGCAGCTGGCATGGTGATTGTGGCTGCGCTGGCGCGCGGACTGACCCGCAAAACAACAGCCAATATTGGAAACTTCTGGGTTGACCTGACCAGGACGACAATCTACATTTTGCTGCCGCTTTCCATCGTGCTTTCTCTTGTCCTAATACAGCAGGGCGTCATCGACAATCTCGATGGCTACGTCAAAACGGCCAGCGCCAGCGGGCAGGTCT
>JANXUM010000425.1 GCA_025356215.1 Bryobacter sp.
GTCGAATCCTCGAGGATGAGGAAGTGCGACTGGGGTGCGTCGATCTCGGCTCTTAGCCTGGCCGGCGCGTAGGACTCGGCAAGAAAGGCTTGCATATCCTCGTCTGAACAAGTGCCGACAAAAGTGTCGAAGAAGGTGCGGGGGCCGATTTCAACCAGGAGATCCAAGTCTGCGAGGGTTGCTACTCGAGTTTGCATAGGGGGTCTCCGACGATCAAGCTCTGCCAGGAAAGCACCGGCAGGGCGAGGTAATAGCTTTCAGCTAAATTTCTCCCGCTGAGGTAGGCGGGGAAGAGTTGGTCTGGCCTTACGGTGTAGATCAAATAAGGCTCGTCCACGTAACCCGAGACGCCACTGACGCCTTCCCAGACATAGTCGAGGATCAGCGATTGCGGCGACCCGGCAAAGTAGCTGGATGGGTCTGACCATTGGCCGAGGGTCCATTTGAAGGGCGGCATTCTAAAGGTGCGGGCATTGGTTGAGACAAACTCGGCGGCGATCGAGCCGGGCAGCCATTCCAGCCCGCTCTTTCGGCTCTGACGCTGCCGGTCGTTGGACCCCCAACCGCCGTAGCCGATCACGTTCTTGGCCCAGTTGACGACGGCAACGGTGGTTTCGAGAATCGACCGGTTCTCGGGGAGTACGATTGCCGCGTTACGCAGCCAGTCGTTGCCTTCCTCGTCGTTGTCCGCTTTTAGGTCGAGGACGACTTTGCCGGTGTTGCGTGCGCCGCGGCAGCGCTCGACGGCACGGCGCGCGTCCTCAAAAGTGTATCCAGCCAAGCGCGTCACCAAGTAGATCGGGAAGGCGGGATGGGAGAAGGCCTGCTCCCTGCGGCGGTAAAAGGGATTGTCGAGCGGGCCGGCGAGGGGCGGCTTCTTGCCGTGTAGGACCAGGTAGAGAAAGGCCAACTCACTGTCGAGGCTTGCGCCTTCGACCTTGCGAATGTCTTTGCCGCCCGGGCCCAGTACACGCAACGGAAGGCCTTGCGTGAGAACGATGTAGTAGGTCTTCTCGACGCGCCCGGAGCGCTTGAGGCAGTCTCCGAGCGGGCCCGCGATCGATTTCTCGTATCCATCGCGCGAGACGCTTTCGTCTTCGCTCACCGATAGCCGGCAGACCTGGCTGGGCTGGAGACTATGCCAGGCGATGTAAAACGAAGCCAAACGCCGCGAGATCTCCGATTTGTCGTTGACGACCAGGGTGACATTGCTTCGATCTCCGATGAGATCCGCGGCGTGGGCGGCCCAGGCGCCGAGCACGATCGCGGTTAAGAGCTGGATCGGTCTGCGCGGCAAAAGCTACTTCTTGAGCGATTTCAGATAGGCAACGATGGCGTCGGCGTCGGCGGGCTTGAGCTTGTAGGTGGGCATCGGGATGTCGGCTTTGCCGCCCTTGGGGTTGAGGCCAGTGATCAGATAGTTGCGAATGCCCTCTTCCTTCCACTTGTCCCAGAGCTTACCGTCGGGAGTGAGACCTGGAGCGTTCTTGTGCCATTTCTCCATAGCCTTGTCGGCGGGCTTGAGCGGGCCGAAGTTCAGGGTTGCTCCTTCGAGAGCCTTGGAGGAGTCAATCTCACCGCTTTCGAGTCGTGGCGTATGGCATTCCTGACACTTGCCAACTTCTTCGGCCAGGTAGCGCCCGTACTCCACCTGTTTCTTGTCTTGTGCCAGCAGCGGAAGAGCCAAAGCCAGCATCGCCGCCAATTGAATGGATCGCATATCTCAAATGCTATACTCCGAATGGCGAAAGCTGCAAGTTCTCAGTTCGCCCCCACTAGCGGAAAACCATGGATCTCGACCAACTGCATACGTTTCTGGAGATCGTCCGGCTCAAAAGTTTTTCCAAGGCGGCGCAGACCTGCTTTCGTACGCAACCGGCGATTAGCGCACAGGTGCGGCAGCTTGAGCAAGAACTGAACGCCAACCTCTTCGAGCGGCTGGGGACGCGGATTGCGCTCACGCCAGCCGGTAAGATCTTTGGAGAGTACGCCGAGCAGATTCTCGATTTGCGGCGGCGAGCCCAGGAGTCGATCCAGGAACTGGAACGCGTGCCGCGTGGGGAACTGATTATCGCGGCAAACGAGGCGACTTGCATCTACGTCCTGCCGGAAGTATTCAGCCAATATAAGAAACAGTTCCCGAATGTCCAACTGCACGTCGACCGAAGCTATGGGTCGCGCGTCCTGCAGGCCGTCCAGGATAATCTCGCCGATTTCGGCATTACGCAGTTACCGGTGGACGCCAAGAAGTGCCAAGTGGTGAAGATCCACTCGGACGAAATCCGGTTGCTGGTTCCTTCGGGGCATCCGCTGTCCGCCAAGCGCCAGATCACGGGGACCGACATTGTTCCTTTTCAGTTGCTGCTGCCCAAAACGGGAACGACACGCACCAAGCTAAACTCGTGGCTCGAAGCTGTCGAAGAACAACTTCAGGTATCGATGGAACTGGACTCAACCGAGATGATCAAGCGCTTTGTGATGGCCGGGCTGGGGGTCAGCTTTTTGGCCGCTTCGCACTGCCGCGAGGAAGTAGCCGCAGGCAAGCTGGCGACGATTGCGCTGGGTCCGGAGCCAATGATCCGGAGACTTGGTCTGATCTACCGCAAGGACAAGGCTCTGAGCCGCGCCGCGCTGGGCTTTATCCAGGTGATTCTCGATCAGGCGGGCGACAACATGCGTCCGATGGGCCTGGTTGGGGCGGGCGACTAAGCGGCTGAACCGGAGCACAGTGGCAGGCACAATCAAACGTACGACGGTTTATGTTGCGATGGGCGATTCCACCCAGGTTTTCCGGGCACCCGAGGACATGCCGGTGGCCCTACGCAAGAAACTGGTCAACTCGACGCGCGGGATGAACAGCGCGACGATTCTGATTGCCGACCGGGGAGGACGCGAAGAGATTCGCAAGGTCCTGAATGGGGAGCCAAGCGCCTTGAAGAGCCGGTTGCGCCCGGACTTTCTCAGGCGATCCTTAGGCGCGCCGGGCGTCGAGGCAACTGTTGCGCGGGCGGCGGACGACGATTACCGGATTTCCTGGCGTCAGTGGGGATGGCGTCATTGGGCGGAGTTGCTGTTGCCGGGTTTGGCCGCAGTGGCGCTGTGGTTAATTTTGACCTGGAAATCCTGACCTCGAAATCAAAAGTACATTCCCGGCGAAGTTTTCGGCTGGCGGCCCGATAAGTTCAATGTGACATTCTTGCTGGCAAGACAAAGAACGCTGCATGTGTTTAGCGACAACGGAAAATCGATCCCGGTGTCGTTGCGTGAGCGGGACGGCAACGTGGCCGTCTTTGAGGCTGCCGAGGCGATCCCTGTAGGTGTTTATGTGGAGTGCGTTGGGCCCGATCCCGCTGGCGGCGAAGTTACAGGCGGTCCGGTACTGAATTGCCGTCCGATGACCGACCCCGCCTCTGGGCGGCCACTGCTTGAGATCAGTGTCGAGTTTAGCGAAAAACGAAATTCCCACTAACGGCTTGTTATCCTGCGGATTCGGGCCTCGTACCAGAAGGCTATACGAGAAGTCGGCCCCATAGAAAGAGATAACGTGAAAGTTGCAGTTTTTGGGTCGGAAGGCCAGTTGGGCGTGGAGCTTGTTTCGATCTTCCGCGAGCGCGGCCATGAGGTGAGTAGCTTCAGCCGGCGCGACGTCGATATCTCGGACGCCGGGCAAGTAGAGGCCAAGCTGGCATCGATCGACGCCGACGCGGTTCTCAATGCCGCCGCTTACAACAAAGTGGATGTCGCCGAAACCGAGCCGCAGGTGGCTTACGCGATCAATGGGCTGGCGGTACGCAACCTTGCGGTGGCTTGCCGGCAATTGGACGCGCGATTGGTACACTTCTCGACCGACTACGTTTTTGACGGAATGGCTGGAAGGCCGTATTGCGAGGAGGATGGCGTGCGCCCCCTGAGCGCGTACGGTGTTTCCAAGCTTGCCGGCGAACTCTACGCGCAGGCCTATTGCGACTCGGCTCTCGTGCTGCGCACCAGCGGCGTCTTTGGCGCAGCCGGGCGGCGCACCCCGGGCGGAAACTTTGTCGAATCGATGTTACGCGTTGCGTTGAAGAATCAACCGATCCGTGTGGTTCAGGATCATGTCGCCTCACCGACCTATGCGCCGGAACTGGCCCGCGTGACCGCCGATTTGGTTGAGCGGGGCGAGATGGGGATCTTTCATGTGGGCGGAGGGCAAGCGATTTCGTGGTTCGACTATGCGGCGAAGATCTTCGCCAAGGCTGGTCTATCGCCGGAACTGAAGCCGACCAACGAGCGAGAATACCGAACGGCGGCGCGGCGGCCCAAGTTCTCGGCGCTCGAGAACTCGCATTTGGCCCGTGTGGGGGTGGCCCCGATGCCGTCGCTGGACGCACAAATCGATCGCTACTTTGCCGCGCGCACCGCTTACGCCCCGCTGGGATAATAGCCGCGCCGGGCTTGGACTTTCAAGCTGGAATCCTTGGGCTTGATCTCCACGCGCCGGAACACCCCGTCTTTCTTGTCGTTGGTGGGCGTGTAGGCGATCGAATACTGGCTGCGCATCTCTTCCTGCAACTGGGTGAAGGCCTGGTCCAGTCCCCCGCGCCGCGCCACATCAAAGACGCGTCCGCCGGTATCGCCGGAGAGGCGCTTGAGCGCGCCCTCATCGCTGCCGAACATCGGCTCGTGATAAAAAAAGCTGTAAATTACGGCGTCTGAAAGGTGCGCTTGCTTCAAGGCCTCCGCCGGCTTGTAAACGCTGCCTTGGTCGTCGCCGTCGGTTAGTAAGACGATCAACTTGCGGCCTGTTTCGTTTTTCAGCTTCTCGTCCGCCGCCAGATAAACGGCGTCAAAGAGTCGCGTGCCGCGGGCCACTGTGGGGATCGGGCCTTGCGTCATGACCCGGGTGGGCCGGGTGCCGCGCACCTCTGACATGCCCCGTTCCAACAGGTTCTTTGACGAAGTCAAATCCTGGACAAGCTCAAGTTCAGACCCGAAAGTGATCAGAAAGGCGAGATCCTTCTCGCGTAAGACCTTGCGGAAGAATTCGCTGGCCCCGCGGCGCGCGGTCTCGATCACGTTGTACATCGAGCCGGAGATGTCCACCAGCAGGCCGATCGTCAACGGCAGATCGGTGTCGCGGTTGAAGCGGCTGATCTCTTGCGGCTTTCCGTCCTCGATCACGCTGAAGTCGTCTTTGGTCAGATTCCCCACCAAGCCGCCTTGCTTGTTGCGGACCGAAAAAGTGACGTTCACCAACCGCACATCCACCCGAATCACCGGGTCTTGCGCCAGCGCCAACGGCGTGCCTGCTATTGCACCGATCGCCAGCCGCCGCGACAACTTATCATGGTCATTCATATGGAAGAAGCTCTCCGTCACCTACGCCGCAAGGATCCGATTTTGAAGGCGTTGATCGCCAAGGTTGGGCCTTGCACAATTACATACCATCCTCCGACCTTTCACGCGCTCACTCGGGCAATAGTGTACCAGCAGCTTAGCGGCAAGGCGGCGTCTACCATTTTCAGACGTTTTCTCGATTGTTGCGGGGTACGGGTGCTCAAACCGGAATCGATTCTCGCTCTCAGTGACGAGCAGATGCGAGCGGCGGGTTTGTCCGGGCAAAAGGTGAGCTACGTTCGCGATTTGGCTTTGCGAACCGCCGCCGGGGAACTGCGTTTTGGGCGGCACAAGCGGCTGAGCGATGAGGAAGTGATCGCCGAATTGACGCGTGTGAAGGGGATTGGCGTCTGGACCGTACAGATGTTTTTGATGTTCGCGCTTCGCCGACCTGACGTTTTCCCTGTCCTCGATCTGGGCGTCAGGACCGGGATGCAGCGGCTTTACGGGATCGACGCGACCGCCAAGCATGAGATTTATGAGGCCGTGGCTGAGGGCTGGCGTCCACATCGGACTGTGGGGGCTTGGTATATGTGGCGTAGCCTCGAGCTGCCCTAGAGCACCATTTGGAGGTCCGGGTTGATAGCCTCAGGCGGCTATAAGGGAAATCGAATTGAAATGTTAGCGTGAAATTACAATGCGTAAAACACTAACAGTTCTATTCGGCGCGCTGATGATCAGCACCGCCAGCTTTGCTTTCCAGACCGCCGCCAAGACGCCGGTGCCCGCCGCCACGCCTGCCGCCGCTCCCGCCAAAAAGGTGAAAGCCGCTCCCGCCCCCGCCCAGACGGATGCGCAAATTGCCGACGCCAAGGCCAAAGGCATGGTTTGGGTCAACCTGGGCACGGGTGTTTATCACAAGGACGGCGAATTCTTCGGTAAGACGAAGAGCGGAAAGTTCATGACTGAAGACGACGCCAAGAAGGCCGGACATCGCGCCGCCAAGGAGCCAATGGCGAAGAAGAAGACTATGGACAAGATGGCGCCGGCTGTCCCTGCTGTAAAGAAGTAATTATCTAGGCCAACAACTTAATGTGTATGATACTGTGGGCTTATGCAAACAGTTCAAGTTGTACTCGAGCCTGAATTGCTGCGCGAGGCCGATCTTGCGGCCAAGAAGCATCATATCAATCGCTCGGCCCTGATCCGGGATGCGCTCCGCGACCATTTGAAGCGGATACGCATCCTGGATTTGGAAGAAGAAGAACGCTTGGCCTACCAGCGCATTCCGGCTAGCCGTGTAGAGGAGTTGGCTTTGGTTGAAATTGCAAGCTGGCCCGGAGTCGAAGCCGAATGAGCCGGGGCGACATCTACCTGTGTCCGTTTCCGCACCCGGACAAGCCGCGGCCGGTGGTTGTGCTGACGCGCGGATCGTCGCTGAATCTCTTGAATACCGTGAGCGCCGCGCTGGTTACATCGACCGTGCGTTCGGTTGCTTCAGAAGTATTTCTCGACGAGGTGGACGGCCTGAAGGGTCCTTGCGCGGTTAACCTTCACCAGATCCTGACCGTGCCCAAGGACCGGCTGGGCAAGCGCATTGGCGCTCTTTCGGCTGATCGGACTCAGGAGCTTTGCACCGCCATTCGTTACGCACTCGGCTGCGACTGAACGCCCGAAGCGTAGTTGTATTCCACCTTGGCCACGCGCACGGTGTAGCTGGAGTACCATTTCTCCCTTCCCTGCTGTTGGGCTGCGAGGTGATCGAGATCTGCTTTCCAGGCGTGAATATCGTCAAGGCTGCTCCAGTACGACACCGTGATCCCCAGGCCGCTGCGCGCCGATTCGATCCCCAGAAAGCCCGGTTGCCGCCGCCCCAGGCGCTCCATTTCATCCGCCATCGCCGCGTACCCGTCGTCTCCCTCGGTACGCAAGCTTGTGAAGATCACCGCGTAGTAAGGTGCTTTGAAAATGGCGGCAGGGTGCATCCCTCAAATTTACTAGAATGGGGTTCCGGGAAAAAATGAACGAAAGCGCGGCTTTACAAGCAACCCCTCTCAACGCGACGCACCGCAAGCTGGGGGCCAAGATGGTGGATTTTGGCGGTTGGGACATGCCTGTGCAGTACAAAGGGATTCTCGACGAGCACAAGGCCGTCCGAACGGGTGTAGGCGTTTTCGACGTCAGTCACATGGGCGAGCTAGTGGTGCGCGGGCCGCAAGCGCTCGATCTCGTCAATTGGATCGCCACCAACGACGCCGCAAAGCTAAAGACGGGCCAGATTCATTACAGCGGCCTGCTCTATGAGCACGGCGGCTTTGTGGACGACATCCTTGTGCACAAGGTGGCTGACGACGAGTACTTCATCTGCGTCAACGCCTCCAATCAAGACAAAGATTTTGCGCACATCGAGGCCGCCAATACCTTTCAGGCGACGGTTGAGAACGCCGGGGCGCGCTACGCGCAGATTGCGGTGCAGGGCCCCAAGGCCTTGGCCGTGTGCCAGAAACTGACCGCGACTGATTTGGCGCCGATTCGCTACTACTGGTTTGTGGACGGCGAATTTGCCGGAGTGTCGGCGCGGATCGCCCGGACCGGCTATACCGGCGAAGACGGTTTTGAAATCTATGTCCGGCCCGATGAGGCCGTCGCGGTGTGGGAAGCGATTTTCGAAGCCGGAGCGGAATTTGGCATTATTCCCTGCGGCCTGGGCGCGCGCAACACGCTGCGGCTGGAGGCGAAGATGGCGCTTTACGGTCACGAAATCGACGCGACGATTTCCCCTCTTGAAGCCGATCTGGCTTGGATGGTGAAGCTGGATAAGCCGGGCTTCATCGGCAAAGCCGCGCTCGAGGAGCAGAAGGCGGCCGGGCTGAGCCGCAAGCTGTGCGGCTTTGAAATGATTGGCCGGGGCATTGGCCGCGACGGCTACGAGATCGAAATCGACGGAGTGAAAGCGGGCTGGGTGACCAGCGGTGGCCCCGCGCCCACATTGGGCAAGAACGTTGGCCTTTGTTACTTGCCGATCGCGAACGCCGTGCCGGGTCAAAAGATCAATGTCATCATTCGCGGTGTTGCTGTTGAAGCCGTGACCGTCCCCACACCCTTCTACAAGAGAGCAAAATAATACATGTATCCCGACAATTACCGTTACACCAAAGAGCACGAATGGGTGCTCGTCGAAGGCGACACCGGAACCATCGGCATCACTCACCACGCCCAGGGCGAACTGGGCGACATTGTCTATGTCGACTTGCCCAAGGTGGGCACCGAGATCGCGCAGCACTCCACCTTTGGCAGTGTGGAGAGCGTCAAGGCGGTCAGCGACATTTATTCACCGGTGAGCGGTGAGATCCTTGCCATCAACGACATCCTCGCGACGGCACCGGAGAAGCTGAACGCCGATCCGCATGGCGACGCTTGGCTGGTGAAGGTGAAGCTGAAGGACTTGTCGGAGATCCCCGGCCTGATGACCGCCGCCGACTACAAGAACTACATCGGCGCGTAGCGTGCTGCGCGACCTGCTCATTCTGTTTGCGTTGGTGGTGGCCTTGCGAGCGCCGTTTCTGACGCAGCCGGTGCAGGGTGACGACGTCTACTATCTGGAGGGCGCGCAATACGCGCAGACCGACCCCGCGCACCCGCATCACGCCCGCTACATCTTTCAAGGGCGCATGGTGGACATGCGCGGGCATCCGCATCCTCCTTTGAACGCGTGGGTGCTGGCGGGGCTCCTGGCGCTGGTGGGCGAGGTCCAGGAAGTCCCCTTCCATGCCGCATACACGCTGTTCTCTCTGATGGCCGCGCTGGGGATGTACCTGCTGGCGCGCCGCTTTACCTCTCGTCCCCTGTTGGCGACCGCCCTGTTTTGTGCCGTGCCGGCCTTTGTCGTGAATGGCAATTCGTTCGAAAGCGACATTCCGTTTCTCGCGTTTTGGATGCTGGGTATCGCGTTGTTCCATGAGGCCTTGGAGCGCAATCGCGCGCGCTGGCTGCTGCTGGCCGCCCTGCCGTTGGCGCTGGCGGGGATGGCTGCTTACCAAAGCGCGATCGCGGTCCCGATCCTTTGGTTGCTTGTCTCGCGAAAACGCCCGGTATGGTGGGGCGCTTACGCCGTGGCGTTGGCGCCGGTGATTGCCATCTGCGCCTATCAAGTGATTGAGGGCGCGGGCGGCAAGGCGATTCCTTTGCAGGTGACAGCCGGTTACTTCAAAGAATATGGACTGCAGCAGATTTCGGCCAAGGTGCGCAGTGCCGAGGGCTTGGCCGGACATCTTGGCTGGATGGTGTTTCCGGCGTTGCCGATTGCGGCCTTTCACAGCCGCTGGATGCTGGCCGCGTTGCTGTGGGTTTTTGTCGAATGGAACCCGCTGTATCTGATCGGCATCGCTTCGGCGATTGGACTCCTGACTCAGGAGACGCGACGATTCGGGTGGTGGCCTCATTTGTTCTTTGCCTCCGCGCTGGCACTGTTCTTCGCCGGGTCTGCGCGCTATCTGCTGCCGATGGCCGCGCCGATCGTTCTGCTGACCGTAATCGAGCTCGACCGGCGGCCTAGGTTACTTTACGCGGGCCTTGTGGCCAGTCTGTTGCTGGGGCTTGGGCTCGCCACTTCGAATTATCAGCACTGGGCCGGGTACCGGGATTTTGTCGCGGCGCATGCTGCGGAGATTCGCGCCAATCGCGTGTGGGTGAACGGTGCCGAGGGCTTGCGTTTCTACGGCGGCAATCTGGGTGCCTTGCCGATGGCGCAGGGCGAGGCGATCCGGCCCGGCGATATGATTCTGTCCAGCGCCGTGGGCTATCCGGTCCCCTTCACTATCGGCGGCGGTCAACTCGTGACGGTCGCCAACGCCGCCGTCCAGCCCAGCTTGCCGTTCCGTTTGATTGGGCTTGACTCCCATAGCGGCTATTCGACCGTGGCCGCAGGACTTCTTCCCTTCGATCTGAAGACGAGCCCGGTGGACCGCATCCGTCTTGAGCGCGTGATCGAGAGCAAGCCCACGTTGTCCTATGTGCCGATGGGCGCGCCAGAGGCGGCGCGGCACATTCTCAGCGGCGCCTATCAGTTGGAAGACGGTAAATACCGGTGGATGGGCAAGCAGGCTCGACTCATTTTGCAACCAGGCAAAGAGACCAACGACGTTTCAGCGACGGTCTACATTCCAGACGCGGCCAAGGCCCGTAGGGTAAGGCTCGACTGGAACGGCGCGCTGGTCACCGAGAAGACTTTTGACAAGCCGGGGCTCTACACGGTTGCCGCTTCGGGATTCAAGACCGGCGCGGCACAAGGCATTCTTACGATCGAATGCGACGCCACCTTCCAGGCGCCCGGAGACACGCGCGAGTTAGGCTTGATCCTGCAGGAAGCCGGTCTGCGCTAGGGCGGCATCGAGCACGCGCTCGGGGCTTAACGCGTCCATCGATCCCGCGTCGAGCACGCGCACCTGCTGGCCACGAGGCGACCACACGCTCTTGTCGCTGCCGCCAAACAGGGCCAGGACGTTGGCACCGCAAGCGGCCGCCAAGTGTGTAATTCCCGAATCGTTTCCAATGTAGAGCGACGCGCCGGCGAGGAAGCTCCCCAGCTCGCCTAGATCGGCGATCACCCGTGCAGCCGCCAACTGCTGATGCGGAGCGACGCAGAAGCAGACGGGCCTCCCGGTAGCCTCCAGCCAGCGCGCCAGAAGCTGGTAGCGGTCCAGGCCCCAGTTCTTGCGTGCGCCGCCGCTGAAGGGATGAATGACGATCAGGCGGTGCCGCGCGGGGTGTACGTCGATGCACGGGAGCGCCGGTAGTGTGGCGCCCACCTGGGAGGCAAAGAAATCGGCGGCGTGGGCATTCGTGCCGGTGGGTAGGGCGTCGTAGTATCGAACTTTGGGATGGATTCGATCTAGCGCTTCACGAAAATCATCACGCCCGCTCCCATACCAACTGTGAATTTCATCGAAGCCGCTCAGACGCCCGGCAAGCCCGGCGGGAGGCGCGGAGATGCCAAGCAAGCCAAGGCCCGAGCCCTCAATTGTGTTGGTCTTGAAATTCAGCAAAGGCAGGACCTCGGCCCTCGCCCAGACCTCCAACTCCGCATCGAGAGCTAAGTGCTCCAGCGCCGGGAATCCGAGAATCGAGTCGCCAATGCCTCCGGGGCGGATCGCCAACCTGCGCATTAGCGCACGTCGGCGGTGA